>PDSN01000151.1 GCA_002748505.1 Gammaproteobacteria bacterium
GAAACCAGTTCAAGTGGTGCGCCGCAAACCGGTACGCCCACCTTGAATGGTCTGGGTTCGCTTACCCAGGGTTATGTGGAAACCTCAAACGTCAACGTGGTGGAAGAGCTGGTAGGTATGATTGAAACCCAGCGCGCTTATGAAATGAACTCCAAAGCGATTTCTACCACCGATCAAATGTTGCAGTACCTGAACAATAACCTGTAGGTGATGTGATGAATAAGTGGATTGGTTTGCCCGTGGTGTTTGGCGCATTGTTATTGAGCGCTTGCGGCGGCATCCCTGAAAAAAGTCATTCGATTTACGGCCCCGCCGAGCCAATTGCCTTGCCGCCTCAGCCAGAGGCGCCAATTACCGGCTCTCTGTATGGCAACCCCGGCACTATGGCGCTTTTTGAAGACATGCGTGCACATCAGGTGGGCGATATTTTAACGGTGATTTTGTCGGAGTCTACCAATGCGTCAAAGAGTGCTGATACCAGCCTCGGTCGCAAGGGCAAGACCAGTATTACCAATCCAACTCTGGCGGGACAAACGCGCATTATCGGCACGGATTCCAACCTGGGCTTTGAGCTGAATTCCGCTTCGGATTTTACCGGCGAAAGCGCCAGCGCACAGAATAACACCATGCAGGGTACTATCGCAGTGACAGTGGGCAAGGTGTTACCCAACGGCAATTTATACGTGCAGGGCGAGAAGTGGATTAAAATCAATCAGGGTAACGAGTATATACGCCTGCGCGGTATTTTGCGCCCGGTGGATATTTCCACCAACAACACGGTGCTTTCAACACAAATCGCCGATGCGCGCATTTCCTACTCTGGCACGGGCTCCACCGCCGATGTCAACATGGCGGGCTGGCTGTCTCGCTTTTTTATGAGCCCCTTGTGGCCGTTTTAGGAGGCGCTTGATATGTTCCGTTTTTACTTCGCCCTGGTGTTTTGTCTTTTCTTTGCCGTGCCTATGGCCAGTGCTGAGCGCATAAAAGACCTTACCAGCATCGAAGGTGTGCGCATTAATCAGCTGATTGGTTACGGCTTGGTAGTGGGTTTGGATGGCACTGGTGATCAAACCACACAAACGGCATTTACCGTGCAAAGCTTAAAAAGCATGTTGGCAAAACTGGGCGTTACCATTCCGCCCGGTGTGAACCCGCAGCTTAAAAATGTTGCGGCGGTGATGGTGCAGGCAAATTTGCCGCCATTTTCCAAACCCGGCCAGACTATCGACGTGACCGTATCGTCCCTGGGTAATGCCAAAAGTCTGCGCGGCGGTTCGCTGTTAATGACGCCACTTAAAGGCGCCGATGGCAAGACTTATGCGCTGGCCCAGGGTAATTTGATTGTCAGTGGCTTTGGTGCAGGCGGTGCGGATGGTTCCAAAGTCACGGTGAATATTCCAAGTGCGGGTCGCATTCCCAACGGCGCTATTGTCGAGCGCACTGTACCCAGTCCTTTTGCGATGCAGGAGCGCTTGGTGATGAATTTGAATACTCCGGACTTTACCACTGCCACCCGCGTGACCAACCGTATTAACGAAGTGTTGGGTGATGGTGTGGCGGTTACTTTAGATGGCACATCCATTTCCGTACGCGCGCCAAAAGACCCAACGGAAAAAGTCGCCTTTGTGTCGATGGTGGAAAACCTGAATGTAAACCCAGCCGCTGCACCTGCTCGCGTGATTATCAATTCTCGCACCGGCACGGTGGTAATTGGCAACGAGGTGCGCTTAGAACGCGCGGCGGTAGCTCACGGCAATCTCACTGTGACTGTATCGGAGAGCTTAAATGTCAGCCAGCCGCCGCCTTTTGCGCGCCGTGGAGACACGGTGGTTACGCCGGAGTCCGAAGTATCGATCGAAGAAGATAAAAACAGCATGTTTATTTTAGAAGCCGGGGCCACGTTGAAAGATCTGGTCAGTGCGGTCAATCGCGTGGGTGTTGCGCCCGGTGATCTGGTGGCGATTTTAGAAGCCCTGGAGCAAGCTGGTGCTCTGCGCGCGGAATTGGTGGTGATTTAAGATCTGGTGATGACGTAGGGAGTGGGGTAGATGAAAATCGATCAAGCCAGTTTTCAAGCCAGTCAGAGCGGCCTTAACGCGCTGCAAGGCCAGGTAAAAAACACCGATCAAGCAGAGCTTGAAAAGGTTGCGGCACAGTTTGAATCGGTGTTTGTGCAGATGATGGTCAAATCCATGCGCGACGCTACCATCAAAAGTGACTTTCTGCAGAGTAACGGCATCGACACCTACCAACAGATGTTCGATCAGCAAATTTCCATTGATTTATCCCAAAGTGGTGGTTTGGGTTTGGCGCAAATCCTGGTGGAGCAGATGTCGCCCCAGGGCGGTGCGACCGAAAAAACCGATAGCGGTGCCAGCAGCCACAGCCTTGCGCGCGAGCAACAGGCCATGCCTTTGGGCAGTGCTGCGCGCTTGCGGGTGAATACCGTGCCGGTCGATCCGCCCCTGGCAGCCGCCGCAAGCACCGCAACCAAAGGCAGTGAGCCCCTGGCGCAAAGCCCTGAGGAATTTGTGCGCAAAGTCTGGGATGGTGCAGTCGCCGCAGCGCAGCAGTTAAACGTGGCGCCGGAGGTTTTGGTGGCGCAATCGGCATTGGAGACAGGCTGGGGCCAGCAGGTGATTGCTAAGGCCGATGGCGCCTCAAGTTTCAATCTGTTTGGCATTAAAGCCGATAGCCGCTGGCAGGGTGATTCTGCCACGGTTTCGACCCTGGAGTATCGCGATGGCATTGCCAACAGGGAACAGGCGGCGTTTCGCGCCTATGATTCACTGGAGCAAACCTTTAGTGATTACGTTGAATTTTTACAATCATCGCCGCGCTATGGCGATGCACTGTCGCAAAGTGTCGACAGCCGCGCGTTTTTACAGGGTTTACAGGACGCAGGCTATGCGACCGATCCCAACTACGCCGACAAAATTATGGCGATTTTAGACGGTGACCGACTCAATGCGGTGGTGGACGAACTCAAGTTTTCGCCGCAAATGTCGATAGGAAGTTAGTTAATAGGTGGTTTAATAAGGCGCAGCGGGTAGTTCTGCGCGAACAACAGGAACAATACCGTGGCAAATATATTAAACATGGGCACTACGGCGCTGGTGTCATTGCAAAAAGCGATCAGTACCACCGGGCACAATATTACCAATGTGAACACCGAGGGTTACAGCCGTCAGCGCGTGATGTTTGACACCCTGCC
>PDSN01000110.1 GCA_002748505.1 Gammaproteobacteria bacterium
CAACGCTTCGAGCCGCAGCATTTGGAAAGCCTGCAAATGGGCTGTGTATCCTACAGCAATCAATTTTTCAAAAAGGGCAAAATCACCAACAACTGCTTTGAGAAAGCCTATCGTCAGGGGCGCATGGAAACCTCGCCCTTGGTACAACATTTCAACGCCGACCAATGGGAAGAAAGCGTCGGCTCGTCCGGTACGCTGCGAGCGATAGAAGAAATCCTGCTGCTACAGGGCTGGAGCCGCGCGGGTATCACCCGGGATGGCCTGTCCCGATTGCGGGACGCGCTGATTGAGGCGGGTTCTTTTGCGGAGATTCAACTCGACGGCTTGAGTGATCAGCGTCGCAATGTGATTGCGGCGGGCGTCGCCATCACCTGCGCCCTGTTTGATGAATTAGGTATTGAACACATGCGCACCTCCCCAGGAGCGCTGCGCGAAGGGGTCATTTACGATCTTATGGGGCGACTGAGCCATGAGGATGTGCGCGAGCGCACAATTACCGCCCTGACCGAACGCTACAACGCCGATGCAGACACCGCCAATATCGTTGAGCGCCTCGCGAGTAAACTCTACGAGGCCTGTAAAACAGACTGGAATTTATCCAAGGCCGACTGGAAGCAGCTGCACTGGGCGAGTCGCAGCCACGAAATTGGCATGGTTATCTCCCACAAGCATTTTAACCGCCACGGCGCCTACGTGTTGCGCAATGCGGATTTACCGGGTTTTTCTCAGCAGGAACAGGAGCGACTTGCGGTGCTCGTCGCAACCCATCGCGACAGTTTCAAAAAATCGGCTTTTGCCGATATTGCGCCCTCAGAACGCCCACAGTTGATTCGTCTGATTACCGTTATGCGCCTGGCAGCACTGCTGAAATACCTTGACCGATCGCGCCAATTGCCAGATTTCGAAGTTAGCGTAGAGGCTCAAAACAACAGCCTGAACCTGCGCTTCCCCGGCGGCTGGCTGACCGAGCATCCGCTTACCCTGCGAGCGCTGGAACAGGAAAAAAACCTGTTAAAACGCTGGGGCGTTGCTCTAAGATTCAAGGAAAAGGCCTGAGCTAACGGTGAGGCACTGGCACAGAGCGTGCCTTTTAATGCTCTGCCAGAGGATTCGAACCTTGCCCAAAATCATTCAAACCGTAGCTACCGCTACGCTTTTCATGAT
This sequence comes from Gammaproteobacteria bacterium, assembly GCA_002748505.1. Taxonomy (GTDB): domain Bacteria; phylum Pseudomonadota; class Gammaproteobacteria; order Pseudomonadales; family Halieaceae. The sequence goes on from PDSN01000110.1 coordinate 1,165, forward strand.
GCTTGAGCAACGTTCTTTGTACCCCTTTCTCTCATATTTGGGCAGCCGCGCGGCAAGCCCCTTGCGGGGACGCTACAAGTACATCCCTGTAAGCTCGTCTCGGCCATCCATGGCCTCGAACGCCCCTTCAGGCGCTTACTCTATGAGAAAGAGAGAAAGGAGGCGTGAGGTAGGGCAGGTCAAATTATTATGCCGACCCCGGATATGTCATCAAAGTCATCGTGCTGATGACATATCCGGACTAAAAAGCGTAGTTGCCAAAGACGGTATCGTTAAAGCGATTGCAATGATTCATGCGCTGCGCGATAAGCCACAGGCGGTCGTGGCCCACAGTCTCGATGTTCACATACCCATTGACACCCAGCAGGCGCATCAAGGGAAAACGCCCAAAACCCGATTGTGCCAGATTGGCAAGGTTTTGCGACTCTGCGTCAAAGGCGCCATCTGCGGCGGCTTTTAACACCCCGCCAACCACTGCGGTAGGCAAACCCAACTGCCCAATAATTTTCTGCCAGCTCCCCACACTGCCCAGTGGCTCGCCGTCAAAAAATACAGCGCTGTAATACGCCGACAGAAATGCCACTTCCTTACCCTGGGATTTAGCCCAATACCACAATAACAGCGCCTGCTCTAACTGACTGGCAGTCGGAATACGGCTCACGGCAGCTCGACTAACCCCCAAAGCGTGAGCTTCTCGGGTAAGATCCTTTAGACGATGGATATCGGCGGCACTGTCGACGCGCACGCCACTGGCGCCTGTACCGCGCAAAATTCTCGGACGCAAGCGAACGCCAGAGTCATGCACTATACGCTGCAAACGCGCCAGGGCAATCGCGCACTCAGGGCTATCGAGCGCTAAAAAAACTTCCAGCGACAACTCGGTATCGTCGTTCAGACGATCAGCGCGCACCACCGGCCTTGGCGTCACCAGTTTTCTACCCAAAACACGCCGCGCGCCCAAACCCGTCAGTCGGTTCTCTAAGTGGTACAAACGATCAATATGAGAATACCACTCGCCCTCGTAATAAAAGGCGCCGCTGTTAAGCGCACCAATTTCACGCCGCCGTGCATTGCCATGGTCAAGAAAGAATTGGGTTTCCTCCTCGGTAGCCTGGCCGTACTTCAGCGCCATATCGTCCAGTTCGCTGGCCGCACTGCGCCACAGCATGTCGCACACTGCATCCAGCGCCTCGGCGCGCTGCGTGTCACTCGCGGCGGTGACAATGGCCATGGCCTGCATGGCAAGGTCACTTTCAGGCGCACCTTCGACAGGCTCGAAATGTAAGTCATAGTAAGGCGCAATCAACAGCGCATCTTCGGTAATAAAACGAGCGGGCACATGTTCATTCGCCGCGGGCTCTGCGCTTACCAGATAGATGTGCAACACGATATCGTAGCGTTTTTGCAAGGTGAGCAAACACTGTGCCGCCAGTGAACTGTGCGGATCATCCATCTGATGAAAATATTCGACCACATGCGGTGCGCCGCGTTCGAGACGCGCCTGCTCGGCACGTTCGCGGGCGCTTTCCAGAGCGGCCATATCAGTCACTTTCTTCAGCACGCGCGCACGTTGGAGCCGATTGAACCAGGCATTTAAAAACATGCGATCATCCCCTCCCCTTCAGCATTACACGCGAACCCAACACAGCAGACATAACCATCCCAAACCACTCGACATACACAACTTAGATTATGTTACCGGACTGTACCGGGTAATTCACAACCGAGTACAGAAAAAACTTATAAATTCACCCAACTGTTGAGCGCTTTTAGGCGAAACGTCAGGCCGGAATGGCTAAGCACTACCGAATCGGGCAGTATTTCTTCGACTTTAACCGCACTGCCCGGGACGACCCTGCCCTCGGCAACCAGGCTCTTGTTGAGCATCACCCGGCGCTGGGCGCGCACTTTGGAGTAGTCATGACGCGCGTAGTACAGCGTGGGAATACCGTCGCGCTGGCGCTGCGACAGCTCACTAAGCCAGGGCGCACTGTGCTCCACCGTGCCCTGCTGGCGCAGCTCAGCCTGAGCTTTGGCAAGCATCGCCTCGACATCAATGGGGGTATCGTCACTGTCTTTTACTTGCGCCGATGCAGGCGTTTTGGAGGTTTTGGCAGGCGCAGGTTTGGTTTCACGTTTTGGCACAGCAGCGGCACGCGACGCTTCGCGCCTGGACTGCGCATACAGCGCCGCAACCTCAGCAGATGCAGCGCTGGTGTCAGGCTTTGACGCAGGCGGCGGCGCTTCCTTTTCCACCGCTACGGGGTCAGCTTTTACCAGCGGCTGAACCACTTCTGCAACAGGCGGTGGCGCTTGCTCGAAGCCAGGCACAGGAGCCTCCGACTGCCGCCCAAACACCAGCCACCACACAGCGACCCCAAAGATGACCAGCAGCAGCGCCCACAACCACAACAACCGAGGTTTAGCGGGTCGCGGCGCAGGTACCGCATCATGCTGAAAAGACGCCAGCGGCCCCGCTTGCTCCTGCTGTGAACGTCCCAGCGCTTCTAATATCAACGACATCTTACTCGCCCTCATGCGCCGCTAACTGGGCCCTTGCGGAAACGTTATCTGGCGACAAACCCAGTGCAATATTCAGTGCCTGCAGCGTTTGCACGCCGACGACGCCGTCATCATCGAGATCATGATCGCGCTGAAACAAACGCACGCGCTGAGCCAGCGCCGCCGTATAGCGATCATCGGCAAGCGGCGTTTGCTGATGATCCAGACGCGCAAATAATTCAGCGACGTTTTGCACCGCCGCGCTGCGATCACCCTCTGACAAGGGCTTGCTAAAACCGTTGGGCACACGCCATAAAGCAATACAGCGCCCGGTCCACAAACCCTGTAAGCGCTTGTGCGCCACTGCTCGGACGCTTTTATCGCGATGATAAAACCATACGGATGTATCGCTTGCCCCCAAAGCCAGGGCCAGCTCACCGCCGGACAATTCCAGCAACACAGGTCTGTTCAGGGTCATAAGTGCCTGCCAACTGTTGAGCTGGCGCTGCTGACAGGCAAGACCGTAGCGCTGCTCGCTCTCGCAGGGAACATCCGGCAGCGCAAGCGGCGAATACAAAGACCAAAACACAGGCCACAGTTGAGACGCGCTGAAGCGCCAACTGTCCGACCCGATTTGACCGGGTTTACCTGGGCGGGGACTTGCTGACTCAGCCCCTGTTCCGTCCCCGGCTCTGCTTCCTGCGACGCGAACATAGGCCAGCGGTAAACCAGCAATGCCGCCAGTACCATCACCCCAAGCAATGGCAACAGCATACGCCATAGCGCGAGGTTTTTGGCAGGGCCTCGCTCATTGCCCAACACTTCAGAGGCCGCCTGCTCCAACAACTCGGGCGTAACCTGCGATTGCTGCTTGCCGTAGGCGCCCAGGAGTGCGCGATCACAAATAACGTTAATCAGGCGCGGAATACCGCCACTTAAACGATGCAATCGCGACAGGGCTTTAGCGCTGAATAGAGGATTGGCCACACCCAGGCCCGCCACTTGTAAACGGTGACTCACGTAGGCGCGGGTTTCCTCCTGGTTGAGCGGCATCAGTTCATAGCGCGCCGTAATGCGCTGATTCAATTGACGCAGTTCGGGCCGGGCCAGCATTTGCAGCAACTCCGGCTGACCGATCAACACAATTTGCAGCAGCTTTTCGGTATGGGTTTCCAAGTTGGTCAGCAGGCGAATCTGTTCTAACACATCAAAATTTAAATGCTGTGCCTCGTCGATCATCAGCACGGTCTTGCGCCCCTGCTGGTGGTTTGCCAATAAAAACTGGTGCAGCGCATCGGTCAGCGTTTTTAAACTGGGCTGATCGTGACCGTAGTCCACGCCGAGTTCATCGCACACGGTAGCCAGCAATTCCCTGGCATCAAGTGCGGGGTTGAGCACCATGGCCACATTGATATTGTCGGGAATCTGTTCTAAAAAACAGCGGTTGATGGTGGTTTTTCCGGTACCGACTTCACCCGTTAACAGAATAAAACCACCGCCTGCGCCAACGCCGTATAAAAGATGCGCCAAAGCATCGCGATGGCGCGGGCTCATGTACAAATAGCGCGGGTTTACCGCAATCGAAAACGGCGCTTCCTTGAGGCCAAAATAGGAGTAATACATGGGCGTTAGTCAGCGCTCTTGGTATGCGTGGGCACAAGTTGAGATAAATCGCGGGTCGCGGTGTCGCACCAACTTAAAAATTGTTCGCCGTGGGAAATACCTGCTACCAGCACCAGATAAATACCGCGACGGCGCAGAGGCAAGGCGCGGGGGTCGGCGTAGTGGCGGCGACGAATACGTTCGTACAAATACAAACGCCCCATCATCTCCTCGCGCCGCTGTTCGATCTCGCCCATCAAATGCACGATATTGTCTTCGCTCAGGTTATACAGCTTAACGAATAAATCGTCCTTGCCCTCCTGCACCCGGGTTTTATCGTACACCCAATCGGCCAGGGCATCGCGCCCGGCATCCGTCAAGGCGTACAATATTTTGTCCGGCTTGCCGTGCTGTGCGATATGAGCAGACGATAAAAACCCCTTCTGGGAGAGCTTTTTAAGCTCGCGATAGATCTGCTGATGCGAGGCGCGCCAGAACAGCCCCAGGGTCGTATCAAAAGACTGCGCCAACTCATAGCCGCTCATCTGGTCTTCCAGCAATGCGGTCATGATGGCGTGGGCTAAAGCCATTACGCGGGCTCCTTCATCAAGTTGTGGCCAAAAAAAGGGAAAACATAGCACAGAAGCGCGGCACGACCAATGCAAAAAGTTTCATAAAGTCCTTGCATAAGCCACCCACAACGCTAATAATGCTCATCCGTATTTTCACTGCAAACCGATCATACAAGGAGTTTCTTCATGGCACTACCTGCAATTTTGAAAGACCGCGTGCGCATTCCTGCAATCGCTTCACCCATGTTCATCGTCTCCGGCCCGGAGCTGGTAATCGCCCAGTGTAAAGCGGGCATTATCGGTTCGTTTCCGGCTCTAAACGCCCGCCCCCAGCATGTACTGGACGAATGGTTAGAGCGTATCACCACCGAACTGGCCGAGTGGGACGCCGCCAACCCGGACAAACCCTCCGCCCCTTTCGCGGTCAACCAGATCGTGCACGGTTCCAATGATCGTTTAATGGCAGACATGCAAAGCTGCGCCAAGTTCAAAGTGCCCATTGTGATTACCTCGCTGGGCGCGAAAGAAGAAATCAACGACGCGGTGCACAGTTGGGGCGGCATCGTCCTGCACGACATCATCAACAACCGCTTCGCCAAAAAAGCCGTTGAAAAAGGCGCTGACGGCCTGATCGCGGTCGCCACCGGTGCTGGCGGCCACGCGGGCACACTCTCGCCATTTGCC
>PDSN01000111.1 GCA_002748505.1 Gammaproteobacteria bacterium
CCTGTCGCCTACCCTCTCACAGGCCAGCCGCGCAAAACCCCTAACCCACTGGAACCTAACACTTTACCGCCACGCCCTCAAGCTTAACCCGAAGAAAAACACGATATGCGATTGCAGGGTACTTACCAAAGCGGCACGTCTGCGCAGCGCCGGCAGATGCTCCCAGGGTTTTTCTCTATCGTTGCTTGCCCCTCGACGGCCAGCGGGCGTTAAGGGGCGCCTGAAAGCATGGGAGAACTGAGACGAACTCACACGGATGTGCCTGTGGCGTCCCCGCTGGAGGTTTGTCTGGCGCAGGCTGATTAACAACCGGCTGGCTATTGCAACAACCCCAGGTCAGTCTATACTAGTTGGTTTTGCCTACCCTCGGCCACAGGACAACACATGGACACCATCTCGGTACGCGGTGCTCGCACCCACAACCTCAAAAACGTGGATCTGGACATCCCCAGAGACAAACTGGTTGTGATTACCGGGCTATCTGGCTCGGGCAAGTCGTCACTGGCGTTTGATACGCTGTACGCGGAGGGTCAGCGCCGTTACGTAGAATCCTTATCCACCTACGCACGGCAGTTTCTGTCGATGATGGAAAAACCGGATATCGACCATATCGAAGGCCTGTCACCGGCCATTTCCATTGAACAAAAATCCACCTCCCACAACCCGCGCTCCACCGTGGGCACGATCACCGAAATCTACGATTATCTGCGCTTACTGTTTGCCCGCGTGGGCGAGCCGCGCTGTCCCGATCACGGTGTGAGCCTGCAGGCACAAACAGTCAGCCAGATGGTGGACGCGGTGATGGCGATGCCACAGGGCAGCAAACTGATGTTACTGGCGCCGGTGGTGCGTGACAGGAAAGGCGAACACTTACACGTATTTAAGGAGCTGGCCGCTGCGGGTTTTATGCGCGCCAGAATCGATGGCATCGTGACCGATCTGGACGATGTACCACAACTGGCCAAAAACAAAAAACACCGCATCGATGTGGTGGTAGACCGTTTTAAGGTGCGCAACGATTTAGCCCTGCGTTTGGCGGAATCCTTTGAAACTGCCTTATCGCTCACCGACGGTATCGCCACCATCTGCCCCATGGATGATAACGATACCGAAGACACCATTTTTTCCGCGCGCTTTGCCTGCCCGCTGTGCGGCTACAGCCTGGACGAACTGGAACCGCGTTTGTTTTCTTTTAACAACCCCGCCGGTGCTTGCGGTAGCTGTGATGGCCTTGGCGTCAAACAGTATTTCGACCCCGAGCGCATTATTGTCGATGGTAGTACCAGCCTGGCCGAGGGCGCCATCCGCGGCTGGGACAGACGCAACGTGTATTATTTTCACATGCTGAATTCGCTGGCCGAGCACGTGGGTTTTGATATCGACTCACCGTGGAATAAGCTCAGTAAAACCCAGCAAAAAACAATTCTATTTGGCACGGGCAAACAGGACGTTGCTTTTTCGTATGTGAACGACCGCGGCGATGTGTTTAAGCGCAAACACCCCTTTGAGGGCATTATCCCCAATATGGAACGCCGCTATCGGGATACCGAGTCAAGCTCGGTGCGCGAAGAACTGGCAAAATTCATGGCCACTGACGCCTGCCCCAGTTGCGAAGGCTCCCGTTTGCGCCGCGAAGCGCGGTATGTTTTTGTCGACGAACACAACCTGCCGGAATTAGTGCACTTACCCGTGCGCGATGCCAAAGAGTATTTCGATCAACTAAAACTCACCGGCAGACAGGGCGAAATTGCCGAAAAAATTCTTAAAGAGTTACAGGCGCGCTACCGTTTTCTGGTGGACGTAGGGCTGGACTATTTAACCCTCGATCGCAGCGCAGACACGCTCTCTGGCGGTGAGGCTCAGCGCATTCGTCTGGCCTCGCAAATTGGCGCGGGGTTGGTGGGGGTGATGTATATTTTAGACGAGCCATCCATCGGTCTGCACCAGCGCGATAACGAACGACTGCTAGCCACCCTCACCCACTTGCGGGATTTAGGCAACACCGTATTAGTGGTAGAACACGACGAGGACGCCATTCGCGCCGCGGATCATATTATCGATATAGGCCCGGGCGCTGGTGTACACGGTGGTGAAATCGTCGCCCAGGGCAGCTTGAAGAAAATTATTGGCAATAAAAAATCCCTGACCGGCGATTATCTTGCAGGCAGAAAAACGATTGCGGTGCCCAAAAACCGTGTGCCCATCGACAAGAACAAACAACTGCTTATCGAACAGGCCACGGGCAATAATTTACAAGCGGTAGACCTGTCCATTCCCGTGGGTTTAATGACCTGTGTTACGGGTGTTTCCGGCTCGGGCAAATCCACCCTGATTAACACCACGCTGTACCCACTGGCTGCGACTGCGCTAAACGGCGCGACCACTTTGAAAGCCGCACCTCACAAGGCGATAAAGGGGCTTGAGCATATCGACAAATGCATCGACATCGATCAGAGCCCCATCGGCAGAACCCCGCGCTCAAACCCCGCTACCTACACCGGCATTTTTACCCCGGTACGCGATTTATTTGCGGGCACAGCGGAGGCGCGCTCGCGGGGTTATAAACCCGGACGATTTAGCTTCAATGTAAAAGGCGGGCGCTGCGAAGCCTGTCAAGGCGATGGTGTGACCAAGGTGGAAATGCACTTTTTGCCGGATATTTACGTGCCCTGCGATGTCTGCAAAGGCAAACGCTATAACCGCGAAACCCTGGAAATTCGCTACAAAGGTAAAAACATTCACGAAGTGCTGGAAATGACCGTGGAGGATGCGCTGGCATTTTTTGACGCCGTGCCCAGCATCGCCAGAAAACTGCAAACCCTGATGGACGTCGGGCTGTCCTATATTCACCTGGGTCAGGCTGCCACCACACTCTCGGGCGGTGAAGCCCAGCGGGTAAAGCTCTCAAGGGAACTGTCAAAACGCGGCACGGGAAAAACCCTGTATATTCTCGACGAGCCCACCACTGGCCTGCATTTTGAAGACATCCGCCAACTGCTTGTCGTGCTGCACCGCCTGCGCGATCAGGGCAACACCGTGGTGATTATCGAACACAATCTGGACGTCATCAAAACCGCCGACTGGATTGTAGACCTGGGCCCTGAAGGCGGCAGCGGCGGTGGCCAGATCGTCGCCACCGGCACACCGGAGGATGTGGCGCAAACCAAGGGCAGTTATACCGGGGAGTTTTTA
>PDSN01000079.1 GCA_002748505.1 Gammaproteobacteria bacterium
TAGTACATGGCTTGTACGTGCCAGCGTTGGGTGTCGCTGTCTGCGCCGATCCTCACCAGGCCATTGAGTTTATCCGCGTCTTCTTCAACATCGGCCCAGGGGCCGTCGTAACGCTGGGTTTCCAGCGCGGCGCTGATGCTTATCTCGCCCACATCTGCGCCGCCCATCGCCAGGAGGCGGGCAAAGCCGTTCTCGCCGAGGCCAAGCTTTAGCTGGGGTTTTAACTGGCGGCCGATCATGCTGATATGTGTGCCACCAGCGGAAGAAAAATCACCCAGTTCCGCGTGGTAAGGGCCTTTTACAAAGCGCAAGCTGTCGATGGTCTCTGGAATAATAAAATTGATGTCCGTGTAACCCTGGCCGTGACCGTGGGTGCGCATGTTGACAGGCATACCATCTACCCAGGTGGCAAAGTCGGTGCCGTGGTCCAAATTAAAACCGCGCAAAAACATCTGGTTGGATTTACCCGCGCCGCTGTGCTGGGTCACGATCATGCCGGGAATGGTTTCCAGGACATCGCCGGGGCGAAGCAGGGGGCGGGTTTCTATGTCGATTTGGCCTACCACACCTTCCGAGGCGGAACGCGCTGCGCCGATCAGCACAATGCGTCGTCCTTCGACAATAATTTCTTCAAGTTCAGGGGGGTCGGCGGCCATCACCGCGGGAACCTGAAGCGTCAATATTGCCGCCGCCAGAGCCTTTAGTGGCAAGTTGCCTCTATTGTCAGCAGCGCCAAAGGGAAGGGCATTGAAAAAATGTTTGGACAAAAAGCGGGGCATGACTCACTCCGGGTAGCGATGTAAAAATCAGGCGCTGTTATAGCAGGGCGCGGGAAAACCGATAAGCTCTCGGTGTTGGAGGGATGGAACCACACGGAGGCAGAATTGAGCTATCATTGCCAGATGGTAAAGCGATTTTCAATACTGACACCGGGCAAACACCACGCGCTGCCTGATCTTGGCGAGCGCGAACTGGCGGTGCTGGAAGTGCTGTGGGAGCGCGGCGATGCCACCGCGCAGGCCGTGCAGCAACAAATGACAGACGCCGGTATTTCCCTGTCGACGGTGCAAAGCACCCTGGAACGCCTGCACCGCAAAGGTTTGCTTGCGCGCAATAAACAGGGCAGAGCCTATTGTTACCGGGCTTTGCTGGATCGTTCGCAGCTGATCAGCGGTTTGTTGCGGGATATGGCAGAACAGGTTGCCGCAGGTGATCTCGCGCCGATGATTTCCGGCTTTTTGGATTTTGTCTCCAGTCAGGCTCCCGAACTTGCGGGCGATTTATCCCGCTCATTCAGTGCACGAAAGCCAGCGCAGAGCGCAGACGAGGCGGGCGATGACTGAGTTGCTGTTTGAGTGTCTGGGCTGGTGTCTGGCGATGACGGTGGTGGCCAGCTTATTGAGTGCGGCGCTGTATCCCGTGTTTGCGCGTGGCATACGGCAGCTAAGCGCAGCATCGCGTGCCCTGGCGCGCCTGGTGTACGCCAGTTCCGCGCCCCTGGTTGCGCTGCTCACCGCTGTGTTGGTAACTCAGCCCACCGTTGCCCGGTTATTGATACCGGCGCACTGCCACGGCGATCAATGTGGTGCCCATGCGCCGGTATACGCCCCGGATTCGTTGATGTTGTTGGGCGCGGCGTTTATCAGCAGCGCGCTGCTGTTTTTGGTTCTGCTGATGCTGCTTTGGGCGCTGCGTCGGGCGCGGCGTCAATTTCAGCTGCTGCGTCGTTTATCGGGCGAAGGTGAGGCGGATTATCGGACTCTGGCCAGTCGCGACCTCATCGCCTGTTGTGTGGGTTTGTGGCAGCCAAAAGTGTTATTGTCCCAGGGTTTGATCGATGCTCTAAAGCCCGGCGAACTCGCGGTGGTTTTAGCCCATGAGCGGGCGGCGTATCAATCAGCACGCCAGGGCCGACGCGGAACAAGCCTGCGATCTTAGCGCGGCTCTGGCAGTCAATGACCAGGAAAAGGTTGGCGCCGTGATTGCAAAACTCTCGCGCCTGCTGGTGTTTGTATCGTCTGATCAGGCTTTGCGAGCGGCGGGTTTTGATTGTGATCACACCCGGGATCGCGTAGCTCAGCTTGACAATCGCTGTGCAAAAACCGCTGGCGCATGGCCAGCGGTATTACTGTTGTTGTCCTTGATTTGGACAGTGCAGATATTTGTGCTGGCATTTACCTCACACGAGCTTATTGAGTGGCTGGGTGCTTTTGGAGGCAGTCTGTAAGACCACGACAGCATCTGGCGATGGATGTGCGCATCAGGCGATTTTAATTTTACATATTTATCAAAAAACCGACCTTGACATTCGCAGAATAGGCTGTGGTTTCGTTGCGATTGATTATTGTTTTTTTATATTGCCCCAGGCATTTTTCGCGTTTGCAGCGTTTTGGCCACAGGGTTTTCTGAAACCTGATTTTTCTTCACTTTTTTCCTTGCTTGAGCGCTGTGCGCCTGTTTTTATATGACCCAAGTCAATGTTGAGCGTATAGACGCGTGCTAGTCTTGCGCCGCTTTGAAGCAGAGTAGGCGAAACGCTTATTTTTGCTGCTTTTTACTTGGTATTTGCGAGGCCCCCATGAACGAAACCCTCATAGAATTATCCCGTTTGCAGTTTGCGCTAACGGCGATGTTTCACTTTATCTTTGTGCCCTTGACGCTTGGTATGACCTTCTTGCTGGCGGTTATGGAATCACTTTATGTGATGACGGGGCGTGAAATCTACAAGCAGATGACCCAGTTCTGGGGCAAACTGTTTGGTATTAACTTCGCTATCGGTGTGGCCACCGGCCTTACCATGGAGTTCCAGTTCGGTATGAACTGGTCTTATTACTCGCATTATGTGGGTGATATCTTCGGTGCACCGCTGGCGATTGAAGGTCTCATGGCCTTCTTTCTGGAATCGACCTTTGTAGGTTTATTTTTCTTTGGCTGGGACAGGCTGTCCAAGGTCAAGCACTTGATAGTTACCTGGTGTGTGGCGTTCGGCAGTAACTTTTCCGCGCTTTGGATTCTGATCGCCAACGGCTGGATGCAAAACCCCGAAGGTGCGGTGTTCAACACCGAAACCATGCGTATGGAGATGGCGAGCTTTGCGGATTTGGTGATGAACCCAGTGGCGCAGGTGAAATTTGTGCACACGGTCTCGGCGGGTTACACCACTGGCGCTATGTTTGTACTGGCGATTTCTGCCTGGTATTTGCTGCGCAATCGTCACGTTGCTTTCGCCCGTCGCTCTTTTGCGATCGCCGCAAGCTTTGGTTTGGCAGCTTCTCTTTCAGTTATCATTTTGGGTGACGAAAGTGGCTACGAACTCGGCGATGTGCAAAGGGTCAAACTGGCAGCGGTAGAAGCTGAATGGCACACTCACGAGCCGCCAGCGCCGTTTACCGTGTTCGGTATTCCCAACCAGGAAACCGAAACCACGGATTACGCTATTCAAATCCCCTATGCGATGGGCATTATCGCCACACGCTCCTTTGACGAGCCGGTCGCGGGTCTTTCCGATTTGAAAGAAAACAACCGCAAGAAAATTGTCAAAGGTGCAGAAGCGGCCGTATTGCTGAAGAAACAGCGCGAACAGGGCTTGAGCCCTGCGGAACTTGCCCAGTTTGAGGCGGTAAAAGACGACCTGGGTTACGGCCTGTTGCTTGAAGCTTATGCCAAAGACATGACCGCACCGACTGAGGCGGAAGTACAGGCGGCGGTTGATGCCAGTATTCCACAAGTCTTGCCGCTGTTTTTCTCCTTTAGAATCATGGTTGCCTGTGGTTTTGCGATGCTGGTGGTGTTTGCACTTTCCTTCTATTACAGCGCCAAACACCATACGGAAAAACCCCGCTGGCTGTTGAAGTGTGCTTTCTATGCCTTGCCGCTGCCCTGGATTGCCTGTGAGGCCGGTTGGTTTGTGGCCGAATACGGTCGTCAGCCCTGGGCGATTGCGGAAGTGTTGCCAATTCACACCGCGGTATCGAATCTGGCGGTAAGCGATGTGGTCATTTCGCTGGCAGCCGTGATCTTGATTTACAGCCTGATGTTTATTATTGGCATGAAGTTAATGCTGAAATATGCGCGTAAAGGTCCCGTTGCCCCCGCGCTTGTGAGCACTGATCGTCTGCAAGGAGTGGAGCAATGATTGATTATGAAATATTACGCGTCGTCTGGTGGGTGCTTGTCGGCGTACTGCTGATCGGCCTCGCGATTACCGATGGCTTTGATTTGGGTGTGGGTGCGTTGTTGAACTTTATCGGTCGCAACGACAATGAGCGCCGGGTGATGATTAACACCATTGGCCCCCACTGGGATGGTAACCAGGTGTGGTTAATCACCGCAGGCGGTGCGATTTTCGCCGCCTGGCCGCTGATTTACGCCACCGCTTTTTCCGGGTTTTATCTCGCCTTGATGCTGACCTTGATTGCGCTGTGGATGCGCCCCCTGGGCTTTGATTTTCGCAGTAAAATTGAAGATCCACGCTGGCGCAACAGCTGGGACTGGGCGCTGTTTGTCGGCGGCCTGGTGCCCGCGCTGATTTTCGGTGTGGCCTTTGGCAACCTGCTGCTGGGTGTACCTTTTGAATTCGATGCGAATTTAAAAGCGACCTATACCGGCTCATTCTTTGGTCTGCTGCGTCCCTTCGCCTTGCTTTCTGGTCTTATCAGCGTGGCGATGCTGATGATGCACGGTGCAACCTGGCTGCAAATGAAAACCGACGATGTACTGCGCGAGCGCGCCGAAGTTGTGGCGCAGCGTTTCGCCCTGGCAACGCTGGTTCTGTTTGTGTTAGCGGGCGTTTGGGTGGCTTTTGGTATCGACGGCTATGTCATCACTTCAGCGATCGATGGCAATGCGGCTTCCATGCCACTGAATAAAACCGTAGAAACCGTAAGCGGTGGTTGGTTGGACAACTACAGCCGTTATCCCTGGATGATGGTTGCACCTCTGTTAGGTATTGGCGGTGCGATCATGGTATTTTTGCAATCGCGTGCGCGCCGTGCGGGCTGGGCGTTTGTGGCCAGCAGTGTGACGCTGGCGGGCATTATCTTAACTGCGGGCTTCTCTATGTTCCCGTTCTTAATGCCCAGCAACACCATGCTTAACGCATCTTTGACCGTGTGGGATGCCACCTCCAGCCAGATGACCTTGAACATTATGTTCTACGTGGCGTTGGTGTTCGTGCCGATCGTGCTGTCCTACACCGCCTGGTCATTCTACGTGATGCGCGGTAGACTTCGCGAATCGCATATCGTCGAAAACAGTCATTCATTGTATTAATAGAGGAGCGTAACAATGTGGTATTTCACTTGGATTCTTGGTGTATTGTTGGCCTGCTCCTTCGGGATTATCAACGCGATGTGGTTAGAAAGCGTGGAAAATCTCGATCGTCATATGGATGAGACCGACGTCTAATGTCTTCCAACGATAAGGCCTCTGCCTTGTCGGGAGACAAAACAACGCTCAGTGCTTGGCTTCGCGCCGAGGCTGGGCGTTTTGCTAAATCCCAAAGGCTGCTCGTTGTTCTGACACTGCTGGCGATATTGTTGCAGTTCGCCGCACTGTGGATGTTGTCTGATTTTGCGCAAACCTGGTTGATGGATAAACAGCCGCTTGAGCCAGGTCAGTTCATTGTGTTTGCCGTGCTTTGGGGCTTGCAGCTATCGATGCTGCGGATTCGCGATGCCGTGCGCAGTCGTTTTGCTGATCGTGTTCTTCAGTATTACCAATCTGCACTGCATCAAAAACTCGATGAGCGCAGTCTGGCGCTGATTCGTCAGTACAGCACCGCCCAGTGGCAGTCTTTTTTTAATCGTCGTATCCCCGCACTGAAACAGTATTTTACCGATTATCGCCCACAGATTTATTTGTCGGTGCTGGTGCCGCTGGTGGTCATTCTCATTGTTTTGCCGATCAGCTGGTTAGTCGCTTTAATTTTATTTATCACCGCGCCTCTGGTGCCGCTGTTCATGATCTTAGTCGGCATGGGCGCAGCGGCGGCGCACCGCTCCCATTTTGTGGCGTTGGAACGCCTCGGCAGTTTGTTTTTGGACAGGCTGCGGGCGCGACAATTACTCACCGTGTTCAATCGTGTGAATACTGAGCGCGGGTTTTTTCAAAACGCATCCAGTGAACTTAAAGCGCGTACCCTGAAAGTCGTGAGTATGGCGTTTTTATCATCCTCCGTGCTGGATTTCTTCGCTACCGTGTCCATGGCGTTGGTGGCGGTGTTTGTGGGCTTTAGTTTGCTGGGTGAGGTTACCTTCGGCCACTGGTCGTCGGGGCTGAGTTTTCAAGAGGGTTTGTTTTTATTGTTACTGGCGCCGCTGTTTTTTGCGGAGCTAAAAACCCTGGGGCGTTTGTACCACCAAAAAGCTGAGGCCGAGGGCGCGGCCGATGAATTGCGTTCGGTCTTGAGTCTTGCGCCGCTTGCGGTAACACCGACAGAGTTGCCCCTGTCTATTGCGCCCTGTGAGGTGATGAGTGTCGACGGCGCACAGCGCATTGTGAGTTTGCCGGCGCTGGTTTTACACAAGGGCGATAAAGTGCTTTTAAGCGGCGCCTCTGGCAATGGCAAAACCACCGTGTTTGAAGCCTTGATGGGGCTTAGACCCATCAGCGGCGCAGCCTCGATGGCCTGTTTAAAGCGCGATGATGTGGCCTGGCTGGATCAAAGCCCACCGGTGCTGCCAGGCACTGTGCGCGAGAATTTGTTGTTGGGTGAGCAGTTTGACGATGACAAATTGCGCGGTGTTTTGGCGCAGGTGGGGCTAAGTGAGTGGCTGTCGAATTTAGACGCCGGTCTGGGTACGCCTATGGGTGACTATCCGCCGCTCTCTGGCGGGCAGCGCCAGCGTTTGGCGGTGGCGCGTTTGCTGCTGGAAAACCCCGGGGTGGTGTTGCTGGATGAACCCACCGCACACCTGGCACCGGCGCAGCGCGACAGTATTACGGAGTTGCTG
Source organism: Gammaproteobacteria bacterium (assembly GCA_002748505.1). Classification (GTDB taxonomy): domain Bacteria; phylum Pseudomonadota; class Gammaproteobacteria; order Pseudomonadales; family Halieaceae. Next base: position 6,954 of record PDSN01000079.1, read on the forward strand.
ACTCGGCATTTAGCGGATAAAACTGTGCTGTGGATTGCACACGGTTTAAGTATCGACGATTTTTTCACCCATCACTGGTTGGTCGATGAATCTGGGGTGTTGAGCGTGAGCGGGGAGGGCGGCGATGAAGACTGAGGGTTTAGTAGCGGCTGTCCTCGCTGCGGTAAACGCGCTGGCCGGTGTGGCGTTATTGCTGGTATCAGGCTGGTTTATTGCGGCCTGTGCCGTGGCGGGCTTACTGCCTTTTGCCGGTGGTTTTAACTACTTGATTCCCGCAGCGGTGATTCGCTTTTTGGCCATCGCGCGCATTGCTTCAGGTTACGGTGAAAAATATTTTGGCCACGGTGCGCTGTTAGAGAGTCTGGGCCGGTTTCGCCTGGCGGTGTTCGATGGAGTGATGAATGGCGCAGCGGATGTGAGCAAGGCGCGGCAGTTACAGCGTCTTGACAGCGACACCGATGCCCTGGCAGCCAGGGGTATTTCGGTGGATTATCCTGTTATTGCCGCGTTCGCTGTCGCCCTGGCGTTGCTGGGTTTTGCCCTGCTTCGCTACCTGCCATTATTGTGGCTATGGGTATTGGCGGTGCCTGGTGTTGCGGGGATTGCCTTTGTCACCTGGCGACGCGCGGTGGCGGCGCACAGTGCGTTTGCGGAGGCCGAGCTTAACTACCGCGCCCATTTGGAGCACGGGTTAAGCGCCGCCTCCTTGTGGCGAGACGGTCAAAACCCGTTGTTTAATGATGCTGCAGCAAAGCAGTGGCAGGCCGCCCACAATCGCCTGCACGATGCCGAGGTCGGGGGTGAGTGGTTAATCCGCGCCCTGTCGGTGGTGCTGCTATTGCTGGCGGTGTGGTTTGCCCCCGCGTCTTATCTCGGTGAGCCGCTGCTGATGATAGGGGTATTTTTCTGTTTGCTGTTGCCCGATGTTGCCGCCGTGGTGGTGCGGGCGATGCTGCCACTGGCAAAGGCGCAGCAGGCAAGTGTATCTCTGGGCGATATTATGAGCGAGCCAGTGAAGGCCGAGCAGTTTGACGCAAAAAAAATCCCGCTTGCGACTTTGACCTTAGATAACTTTACCCCGATACGCGAAGGACTAAAGCTGCCGAGCCTGGATGCCCAGTTAAAACGCGGTGATTTACTGTGGTTACAGGGCAGCTCCGGCAGCGGTAAAAGCTCTTTGTTACTGGCCCTGGCGGGTCTGCTTCCCGCCGGTGGTCGTGCGCTGCTGAACCAAACAGATATCGACGAACTCGACGGCGCCACGCGCCGCGCGAATTTGCTTTATATTGAGCAGTTTCCAACGGTGTTGTCTGACACCTTGCGCCAAAACCTGGCACTGGCTGCGCCCGAGGCAAAAGACGAAGAGCTGCTGGCCGCACTTGATGCCGCAGGCCTGAACGAGCTTGCCAGCGATGGCCTCGATCAATGGCTGGGCGAGCTTGGCAGACCGCTTTCTGGTGGCGAGAAAAAACGCCTGGGCATGGCCCGCGCCCTGCTCAGCGCTGCGCCGGTGTGGTTGCTGGATGAGCCCTTTGAGGGACTGGATCACAATACCGTCGAAAAATTGGTAGCGCTGTTAAACCGAGAGCGGCAGCAGCGCATTATTGTTGTGGTCAGCCATCAGGCCTTGGCTGGGTTTGCGCCCACGGTTTCCATATCGCTGGATGAGACGGTGCTTTGAACCGTATTGACGCGGCGATAAACCAATAAAAAAGTCGCCGCAAATAACAGTGCAAAAATGGCCACCGTTACTCCATGGTAGGCGCTAAACAGCAAACTCACTGCGGCTACCAGCACGGCCAGTGCGGTATTGGCGAGTAAAAGCTCTTTACAGGCGCGCATGGCCGGGCGCACAAAGCTCCAGATGAGGGCGCCTAAAAACACGATATAGTAAACCACGTGCTGCCAATAACTGATATCCAGTTGTTGATGGGGCAGGCATTTTGCCGCCAGCAATACCGCACTGATCCCGGCAGTGGTGCCCAGGCTTACCCCGATGGTGAGGCGCAGCATATTGTTGTAGGAACGCGTTTGTTTGGTACCTGGCTGTTTCTTTTGTCGTGATTGCAGCCACAGGATATTGCCGGTCAAAAACACCAGTGCGCCGCTAATGCCGAAGGCAAAATAGACCCAGCGCACAAAGGCACCGCCGTAATTACCCATGTGCAAGGCAAATAAGCTGGTGACAAAACGGCCGTATCCATTGCCGTCTTCCCGCAAGAATGCCGCGGTTTTAATTTCGCCGGTGTACGGGTCATTCAAGGTGTAGTTGTAATCAGGACCGCGTACTAGTTCTCCGTGAACGTATCCGCCTACACGCAGGCTCGGCGCTTTGCCGTTCAGATTGCGGTAAAACAATTGGGTTATTTCAAAGTTGCTGACACGCTTTGTCACGATACTGTTTATCGTATCCAGCGAGGCCAGGGATGAGTACGGCTGCTGTTTTTGCGGAGTCGGCCTTTCAAACATAGGGTTTTCACCGTAGACCCAGCTTTGCATGGCGCTGTAAATGGGGCCGTGCAGCGCAAAGGCAAACGCTGTCCAGGCAATCATCAAATGAAAGGGCAGGGAGGTGACGCCCAGGGCGTTGTGGAAGTCCAGCCAGTAGCGCTTGCGGTTTTTTCCCTTGCGAAGCGACATAAAGTCTTTGAACCAGGTGGGCAAAAAGATGATTAAGCCCGAGATCAGGGCCACGGCATACAAACCGGAAATGACACCTAAAATGAGTGTGCCAATCCTGTCGCGACCCAGCGTGCCCGGAATAGCGGCTGTGCGGTGCAGGACGTCCATAAAGCGCCCAACGCGGGAAAGGGTAATACTCTGGGTGATCAATTCGCCACCGTCATCCAAACTGGCGTGCCACCAGCTTATTTCACCGCTGTCTTTATCTTTCACGCGCCACGTGAGCGGTGCGTGCTGCGGATAGGACGCGGGTAACAACACGGTCATTGTTTTCGCCGCGTCCGGGTGTTTCACAAGTACCTGGGCGATCAGATTGTCGTATTGCTCCCAGGCAATGGCAGGTAAGTCGTTGCGCCGTTCGATAGACCATTGGTTAAGCGCCGTTTTAAACATGGTCATGGCGCCCGCTACAAAAGCGATATACAGCATTAAACCGGCGATAATACCCGTCCATGTGTGCACGGTTTTGTAATTTTTAAAAGATTCGATACGCATATCAGCCTGCCGTTTTAATAAAGTACAGTGCGGCGAAGGTCAGCCCGGTGGCAAGCGCATAGGGGATCAGCGCGCGCAATCCGCTGCGAAAAAAATACACCAGCGCTAAGGGAATCAGCCACAGCGGTGTAATCAGCCACATCACCACCTGAGTTTTGGTGGTGTGGGTGATAGCCCCGGGTGCCAGCCAGGCGAAAATACCGCTAAGTCCCACCGCCAGGGGAAAGCCCAACAACAAGGCGGTTGCGGTTTTTAACCACCAGTCGCTGCGAAAATTGTCACTGCTGTTTTTTTTCAGCATCGATTCACGGGGTTTGTGTTTCGCCGGTTGCGGCAATTTGCCCAGAAATGGCAGCAGCCCGAGCGCGAGCATGGCAACGCAGAGCACAGAAAACAGTGCTGCGGTAAAGCTAAATGCCGGCATCAGCAGGGCCACCGCCATCGTCAGCAACAGCAAAGCGCCCAGCAATGCCGGGTAAAAAGGTAAATAGCTGCGCTTCAGCCACTGCTGATTGGGGCAGCTGAGATAAAAAATCGTGGCCGCCACCAGGGTGCTGATCAGCGCCAGGCCGTGGGAAACATTGTAGAGCATGGCTGTCGTTCGCGTTCAAATCCTGCGCTGCGCTCTCGATGGCAGTGCGCCTTATCGAGGAGCTTCGTTTGAGGCGGGCGATTATGGCAATAAATCGCTTTCTTGTCTAATAACAAAATGGCAACTAATAGTGATTTGTATTTGCAGTGTTGCGTTGGTAAGGAGTCAGCTCTGCAATGTCCTTTGGAGCAAGGCATTTTTTAGGCGTAGAAAAAAGTACTCGCCAGCCGCCTGCTGGTCGTGGCCGCTATCGATAAACTCTGCGTTGTTTTATTGTTATGTTCAACCGGATTCGGGCCTTGTTTGTTTAAGCCGAAAACTACGTTTACTGGTGAAATATCCGGGTTAATCCTGCCCGATATTGGCAAGCGCTTGCAGGCCTTCTGTATCCAGGATTTCAATTTCTTTGTTGTCTACGCGCAGAATATCCATCTTTTGCATACGGCCAAATACGCGGCTGACGGTTTCTACGGTCAGGCCCAGGTAGTTGCCGATATCCACCCGCGACATGGGCAGACGAAATTCTGTGGCGCTGAGTTTACGCCTGGCGTTGCGAGCGGCGATGGACAGCAGCAGGGCTGCCACGCGTTCATCGGCGGCATTCTTGCTCAGCAGGGTGATAAGCTGTTGATCCTCGGCTATCTCCTGGCTCATTAACTTAAAGAAGTGGGTTTGCAGCGAGGGCATCAGTGTGCTCAACCGAGACAGGGAGGCAAAGGGAATCTCACAGACCGCAGTGGTTTCCAATGCCTTTGCAGAGGAGGCGTGAGCGTTCTTGCTGATACCGTCCATGCCGACGATTTCACCGGGGAAGTAAAACCCCGTCACCTGCTCGCGGCCATCATCGGTGGTGCGATAGGCTTTCAGTGTGCCCGAGCGAACGGCATAAACCGACTGAAACTCATCGCCCATACGGTATAGGTGCTGGTTCTTTTGCAGTGGCCGACTGCGTTGGATGATGTCATCGAGTCGCACAACGTCGTCATGCTCAAGCGCCAGCGGCAGGCAAATGCTGTTTAGGCGGCAAGTGGCGCAATTCACCTGGTACGTGTGGCTGCAGTTCTTGCGCGGCGTTTGCTCATGGGAACTCGCGAGATACATACTCATACAGTAAAGCGCCTCTATTCCAACATCATTGTGGGCGTGAATGTTATCGTCGTGGAGCAGAGTATAGGCGGTTTGGCGTTGAGATATAAGCGCTATTTATGAATTTTTACGCGTTTTAGGCTCAAATAGACAGCGAATGAACGCGAGAAACGGTGCTGCTATTGGCCGTGGCCGCCCTGTGATAGGTATCAAAAGGCAGGCAAATATTGCGTAAAAACGCACGGCCCCGCTCGGGCACTGTGATCTGGTCCCGCTCAATATGTACCAGCTCGTCCTTCGCCATGAGTGTCAGCGCGCTAAGAGCCTGGGCAAAGTGCTGCCTGAAGTCGATGTTAAAGCGCTCCTCGCACTCGCGGATATCGAGTTTTAGCTGACAAATCAGCGACATAATCACATGGCGTCGCAGGCGATCCTCCCTGTTGAGCTTAAGGCCGCGGCTGACAGGCAGTCGCTTTTGCTTACAGGCTTGATAGTAAGCAGGCAGTTCTCGGGTGTTTTGCAGGTAGAAGTCACCCATCTGACTGATAGAGGAAACCCCAAGTCCCAGGATGTCTCTTGCTTTGCGCACGGAGTAGCCCTGGAAATTGCGTTGCAAACGGCCGTTTTGCTGCGCTTTGGCCAGCTCATCCTCGGGTAACACGTAGTGGTCCATGCCGATATGCACATAACCGGCGTCACACAGCGCTTTGCTGGTCCACAGTTGTTGTGCCAAACGCTGCCTGGGTGAGGGCAGAGCCAGGCGATCAATGGCGCGCTGTGACAGAAAGCGCTCCGGCAGGTGCGCGTAGTTGTAGCAAGCGATACGGTCTGGCCTGAGTTTGAGAACTTTTGCTATGGTCTCGCGGGTCGTGACCCCGTCCTGGTGGGGGAGACCGTGAATAAGGTCAAAACTCAAAGATTCAAAACCGTGGCCGCGAATGCAGTTCACCAGCGCTTCGACGTCGCTGTAGGGCTGTAGGCGGTTGATCGCTTTTTGTACCAGAGGGTCAAAATCCTGTATGCCGAGACTGACTCGATTAAAGCCCAGTCCCCTTAACAGGGCAATGGTTTCCGTGTTTACGGTGCGCGGATCGATCTCGATGGCGTATTCCTGGTTTTCGTCCGCGAGCAGTTGAAAGTGGGTGGCGAGCAGGTGCACTAATTCGGTGATTTGCGCGTTGCTTAGATAAGTGGGTGTGCCGCCGCCCCAGTGCATTTGCACTATTTTGCGTTTTTTTCCCAGCAATTTAGATTGCAGCGTAAGTTCGGTTTTCAGGTGATCCAGATAGCGTCTGGCATCGTCTTCCTTGCGGCTGACCGTTTTGTTGCAGGCGCAGTAGTAGCAAATATCCCGACAAAACGGTATGTGGATGTAGAGTGACAAGGGCTCATCGCGACGGGCTTGCGTCTTGACCCAGTCGACATACGTCTGTACTGCAAAGTCATCTCGAAATTGCAGTGCGGTGGGGTAAGAAGTGTAGCGAGGTGCCTGGCAACTGTACTTTTGAGCAAGCGTCAGGCTGTCACTTTCGTGTAGCATGCTTTCAAAACGCCCCGTATCCATGACAAGTCGGCCATTGTCTCAACGTGAGTGCGCAGCTTAACAAGTGTGTAACAAAAGGGTTTTGATACAGGTCAACACAAAGGGAGCGAGGGGTGCAGCGGTAGCACAGCAGCCCGAAAGTTCCAGCTACTGCTGAACCATTCGGGCTAATTAGTCTTTTGTTTATTTTTCCAGAGTGGGAAGTTCGCTGTTGACTTCGCTCAGCAGTTTGGGTTTGCCCACGCCCCAGCCTTGTAAATAGTCGATGCCAATTTCGCGCAGCTTGTCGATAGTGGCAACCTTTTCCACGCATTCGGCAATCGTTTTCTGGCCGAGAAAATGGGCGAGATCATTGATCGATTTGGTCATTGCGTAGTCGGCGGTGTTAAGGTCGATTTCAGTGATAAAGCTACCGTCAATTTTCACGTAATCCACCGGCAATTCGCGCAAATAATTGTGCGAGGCGAGGCCGGTGCCGAAATCATCCAGGGAGAATTTGCAACCGATATCACGCAGGGTGCTGACAAAATCCGCCGCCTTGGTGAGGCTGGAAATGGTGCCGGTTTCGGTGATTTCAAAACACAGGCGCTGAGTGCCCACACCAAATTCTGAGATTTGATCGAGCAGATACTCCAGGAAGGAATCGTCGGTAATGGAATTGCCAGAAATGTTGATAGATAAGTAAGGCACTTCTTTTTGTGCATCCATCAACTCGTTCATCCAGCAAAAGACCTTGTGCACCACCCAGCGATCCACCTGCATCATATAGCCGTAGCGCTCTGCAATTTGAATAAAATCGTGGGGCGATTGCAGCTCACCTAATTCATTGGTCATAGCCAGCAGAATTTCATAGTGGTATTCGTGATCCGCATGGGGGCTGCCGTGTTGAATGGCCGTTTTAACAATGGGTTGTGCACGCAGTACAAACTGATCTGTTTCCAGGGTTTGCTCGATGGTATCGATGGCATCGGAGCGCTCTTCTTCGTAGCTTTCAATGCGCTCCTGGTCTTCTTCGTAGACGACAACCTGGTTGCGACCGCGCTGTTTTGCCAGCTGCACGGCCTGCTCGGCATGTTGCATTATGTCTGCCACTGGCGGGCTGTATTCTGCGATCGGGGCTACGCCAGCGGATATCGTGAACGTGACTTTTTCGCCGTTGATCTCTACGCTGCTTTTTTCAATATCCGTGCGGATTTTGTCGGCAATTTCATGGGCCTGAGACAGTGTGCGATCCGCCAGCAGGATGCCGAAGCAGTCTCCTTCAATACGTGCGGAGGTGGCTTTTTTACTGTGCAGTTGCGACAACAGGCGTGCGAATTGGCTGAGCACCTCATCGCCGTTGATCCTGTCGTACAACTCGTTGACCAGGTGGAATTGGTCTATGTTGAGTAATAATAAAGCGTGATGGGAGTGCTTGGTTTGAGCATGCTTAAGCGCACGCGCAATTTGTTTTTCAAATCGTTCACGGTTGACAAGCCGGGTCAATACATCGTGGTTTTTGGAAAAACTTAAGGTCTTTTGCACTTTCTCCAGGGTGGAGTACATGCTTTGGTCGACCAGCGACAGTCGATCCATGGGTGGCGGCTTTTTCACGCCGCGACTGAGTTGTCTCGCCAATTGAACGGCGCTTAAATCCGCATTTTTTTGGCCGCGTTCGTTGACAAAAATAAAGCGGTTTTTGTCTTTATTTACCCAGGCAAGCTGCATTTTTCGCTGCCTGCCCTCTTTGTCGCGATATTTAAGCCAGGTACCAATTGGCAGACTTTCAACTCGACGCACCCAGCGACGCAGACGTGGCAGGGAGTCAATTTTGCGACGGGTATCCGCTGCCCGCACCGGAATTTCATAATCACCTTCGCGAATAGCGATGGCTTCGACTTCTTCCCGCCCGGCTAAAATGTTGCGAAGCTTCTCTAAAATGCTTTCATGGGCGACATTGGTGGGCAGTGCGGTGGTGATTTGCTGGCCAATGAGATCAATAAACGACTCTGCTTCCAGGGAGCGCTGCACAACCAGGTTTTCATCCACTTCGCCGTGCATGAGTTCGGTGAGCCACAGCGACAGCACATCCAGGGTTTTGATGTGCTCTTTCCAAACCGGGCCGCCGCCATCGTCCTTGATGTGGGTGAGAACCAGCAGGTCGCGCCAGCCATTGTCGATAAGGTCGGTGAGTACCTTGGGTGCGACCGGTGGGCGAATACGCGAGTGAATAACACTGTTTACCGCATTTTTTGCCTGGCGTAAGCGCTCCTGCCCATCCTGGGTTTTAACCACGCGTTCGCGGTTGCGTACCTGAGCCTGTTCTTGCTGATCGACCAGTTTGTTAATGGTATCCAGGGCGCGGACAAACACTGCGCTGTCGTTCACGTAATTGCTTACGATATCATCGACGATGCCCTGTACCCGGCTTTCCAGCGCCTTGTTGGGGTAGTTGGCTGAGCTTGAAACCTGGGCAAGTTTATCGATTACACCTCTGGCAGCGTGATTGCGATCAAGGAAAAAGCCCGGTTCGCGCAGCGCCAGTTTAGCCAGCGGTATTTGCAAATCACCTAACGCCGGCTTCAATCCGCCGGTGACATCGACATTGCTGGCGATAGAGCCAAACAGACTGTCCACCAGGTCTATTTGATTCATGTTTTCGGGTGAGACACTGCCCAGCCCGTGCATGGGGTGGTCTTGTAAGTAGCTGCGCAGCGAATGTGTTTCGCGCAGGGCTTCGCGAGCCTTGGCGTCGTGTTGCAAGTCGTCCAGCGCACCGACCACCGAATCGACACTGGCTGGAGCGCCGCCGGCAGGTCTTTGCGGCGGTGTTCGCCTATCGCCCGGAATCTGTGCTGCTTGCCCTTGCCGTTTTGCCGCTTCACGACTGAAGTTCAGTGCAGAAATCACCGATTGATACAGGGCATCGGGGTCGATGTGATGTTGTGGGGGCGGTGCTTCTGTCGGTGTGTTGCTGTTGGCTGCCGAGGCGCGCTCACTCTGCGGCGCTTGCTGTTGCGGTGGCGTCGAGGCCTGCTCGTTGGTATTCGGCGAGCTGCTTGCGCTGGGAACGCCAGTGTTAGGGTTCTTCTGAATTTTCTGAGGGCGGTTTAAAATTGAACCCTCTTCGCGAATTCTGTGCTCGATGCCTGGCTCAATACCGCGGTTTTCCAGCCATTGGTTTAAGGAGTCGTAATAGGTATCCAGCTTGCGGATAAAGCGCATGGTGAAATGATCGAACACATCCGTCATCACCGATTGCTCGATATTCAGCGTGCGAATACTGTCGTAAAATGCGTGTGCCAGTTGTGTCACGTGAACCGGCAAGCGCAGTTCTTCGGGCTTGACGTGAGCGATTTTGGCGTGGCGAATGGTCAGACTTTCCAGCGCGATGCCGTACAGTTCCTCGCCGATGTTAATCATGCGCTCAACGGCGAGTTCGTCTTCGAATTGATCGATATCCACCAGGTCAAGCCGTGTATTTGCCGCGGCAAACTGCCCCGTTTTTTCCTCTGTGTGGGGGGTGAGGTCGCTAAAGTATCGATGAATCAGTTCGACGTAGCGCTCAATCAGTTCCAGTTTATCCTGCTCTAGAGATTCCACTGCCTCGTAATGGAAGTTGCGGTCAATACTGAGGCTGGCCGCAGAGAGGTCGAATAAGTGCTTGCCCAGCTTTTCCAGATAGCTGTGCAGGATGTGTTCAAATTGTTTGCAGGCGTAGTCTTCAAAATTCTGTGGGGTTGCCGCCGTGCTTTTGCTGGCGCTGTTGTCAGCGGTCGGGGCGGCGGGGGGGGCACTTTTCAGTGCCGCAATGGTGCGCTTGACCATGGGGTGGTCTGGGGTTTGAAAAGCCAGGTCAAGTTGATGTCCCGATGCGGCGCGCAGTTTCACCACCACAGAGCTGATAACACCCTGCGTATCGCTGAGGCCGGTAAAGTGCAGGTCACCCATCATACCTACGTTCAGGCGCAGTTTGGCGCCGGCATGTCGGCTTTTCTTGACCTTGATATGGTGCAGGCTGATGCCCTGTTCGTCAGCGCTGGCAATACTTCCCGATAAGGTGGTGCCACCGGACAATTCGAGCAGTACCGGCGTTGCCGATGCAGTGTTATTCATTGTTTTTTCACTTCTTCATAGTGCTCCTGCTGAGTTCGCCTGTGCCATTATACACCCAGCATAGCGTTCTTCTGTATGCAAGGCCTGAAGTTTACACAAAGGCATACCCCTAAGTCCGCATATAATTAATTTTTTACACCTTTTTGACGCTTGCTTGTCCCAACTCAATGTTTTGTCTGGAATAAGCAGGGGTGGGCCATGTGCTGAGGTTCCCATTCTGGGTGATAATGAGGACAGGCTTCTTTAACCTTGGTTTTGTTGTTATGAACACAGCTGTTATGTCTACTCTGTTGGGATCGTCCTGGGCCGATGCTTTAGAAGGGGAGTTTAACAAACCCTATTTTCTGGCACTTAAGGACTTTCTGGTCAAAGAGCGCACCTGTCATACCGTGTATCCTCCGCGCGGGCAGGTGTTTGCCGCTTTTGCGGCGACCAGTTTGCCTGCGGTGCGCGTGGTGATTTTTGGACAGGATCCCTACCACGGTGCGGGACAGGCGCAGGGGCTCTGTTTTTCTGTGCCTGAGGGGGTGAGGGTGCCGCCGTCGCTGAACAATATCTACAAGGAGCTGGCGCAGGACGTGGGCTTTAAAATACCTGCCCACGGCTGCCTTGAAAACTGGGCCAGGCAGGGCGTCTTATTGCTCAATAGCGTGCTTACCGTGGTAGAGGGGCGGGCAGGTGCACATCAGGGCAAGGGGTGGGAGCAGTTTACCGATGAGGTGGTCGCGCTGGTGAATCAGCACTGTGAGCATGTGGTATTTATGTTGTGGGGTGCCTACGCGCAAAAGAAAGGCGCGGCGATAGACCCCCAACGGCATTTGATACTGCGTGCGCCGCACCCGTCGCCGCTTAGCGCCCAGCGCGGTTTTTTCGGTTGCGGGCATTTTTCTAAAGCCAACGCCTACCTGGTGGAGCACGGCTACGCGCCGATTGATTGGCAGGTGTGATGCTGACAGCCTGTTGAAAAACCCACAGCCGGCTCAATACGGCGTATCAATCGTTGGCGGTGATCTCGTCGGGCAGACCGATAAGTGCCAGCGGTGTGCCGCCATCGGCGGACAAAGCCAGTGGTGAGGTGAGTTCCTTACTTGCCAGTGTGCACAGTAGTTGGCATTGTCCGCCTTTCATGGCGCTGTTGACAACGCTGCCGACAGCTTGAGTTTTGCCCGGTGTGAAGATTTTAGCGCCGGGTTTCGGCGGTGAATCGGTAAAGCACTCCAAACGCTGTAAGCGCTGCTTGGGCGTGCCGCGGTAGTGCAGTCTCGCGACCACTTCCTGGCCGGTGTAACAACCTTTTTTGAAGTTGACATGGCCGCTTATGTCGAAGTTGAGCATTTGCGGCAGCAATGCGCCGCTGGTGGCCGCGCAGAGTCTGGCGCGGCCTGCTTTGACGGCG
>PDSN01000080.1 GCA_002748505.1 Gammaproteobacteria bacterium
GTGAGGATGAATTGCAACGCATGTGGATTTTGCGCAAGTTGTTGCACGGTATGGAAGATATGCCCGCTATTGAGTTTTTGCTGGACAAGCTTAAAGATACCAAAACCAATCACGAGTTCTTTATGTCTATGCGCCGTAAATAATCCCCTCGCGCAATTGTTTTTCGCACCGGATAACGCCGATGAATTATTATAAAGACCTGCGCGATTTTTTGGCGTTCTTGGAGCGCCGCGGTGAGTTAAAACGTATCGGTGTCGAGGTGGATCCCAAGCTCGAAATGACCGAAATCTGCCACCGCACCCTGCTCGCGGGTGGCCCTGCATTGCTGTTTGAAAATGTTAAAGGCTCGCGTATGCCGGTGTTGGCCAATCTGTTTGGCACCGAGCAGCGCGTGGCGATGGGCATGGGCGCAGAGTCTGTTACCGCACTGCGCGATATTGGTGAGTTACTGGCTTATTTGCGCCAGCCTGATCCGCCCAAGGGCTTGAAGGATGCCTGGAGTAAAGCGCCGGTCTTAAAGCAGGTGCTGAAAATGGGGCCGAAGCTGGTGAAGAAACCGCCCTGCCAGCAGCATGTGCTGAGTGGCGATGCGGTGGATTTAACTGCGCTGCCCATCCAGACCTGTTGGCCCAAGGACGCAGCGCCCCTGGTCACCTGGCCGTTGGTGATTACCCGTGGGCCGGAAAAAGAACGGCAGAATCTCGGCATTTACCGAATGCAGTTGCTGGGTCGCAACAAACTGATTATGCGCTGGTTGTCCCATCGCGGCGGTGCTCTGGACTATCGCCAGTGGCAGCAAAAATACCCCGGTGAGCCCTACCCTGTCGCCGTTGCCCTGGGCGCTGATCCTGCCACGACGCTGGCGGCGGTCACACCCATTCCCGATACCCTCTCTGAATATGCTTTTGCGGGTCTGCTGCGCAAAGAAAAAACCGAATTGGCGGAGTGTTACACGGCGCTGTGCAAAGCGCACGGCCTGCAGGTGCCCGCCAGTGCAGAGATGGTACTGGAAGGCTATTTAACACCCGGCGAAACCGCCGAGGAAGGCCCGTTTGGGGATCACACAGGCTATTACAACGAGGTGGAGACCTTTCCCGTATTTACCGTGGAGGCCATCACCCATAGGCAAAACCCCATTTACCACAGCACCTATACCGGGCGTCCACCGGATGAGCCCGCAGTGCTTGGGGTGGCGCTGAATGAAGTGTTTATTCCACTGTTGCAAAAGCAGTTTCCCGAGATTGTGGACTTTTATCTGCCGCCTGAGGGCTGTTCCTACCGTATGGCGATTGTGGCTATGCGCAAGGAATACCCCGGCCACGCGAAGCGGGTGATGCTGGGCGTGTGGTCGTTTTTGCGTCAGTTTATGTATACCAAATTTGTGGTGGTAGTCGATGAGGACGTCAACGCCCGCAGTTGGCAGGATGTTATCTGGGCGATGACCACGCGTATGGATCCGCGCCGCGACAGCGTGTTTATCGATAACACGCCCATCGATTACCTGGATTTTGCCTCGCCGGTATCCGGGCTTGGCTCCAAAGTGGGTTTTGATGCCACCGATAAATGGCAGGGTGAGACCGACCGGGAATGGGGCCGTCCGATTCGTATGACTGATGAGGTCAAGGCACGCGTCGATGCGCTTTGGCCCAAGCTTGGTATCGACTAGCTGTCTTTTACTGAAATAAGTAAGCCTTGTTTTGTTAAGCGCTGGCTTAACCCGAAAATTCCATTTACTTATGAAACATCCGGGCTGATGCAGCTTGTTATAACTGCGCGGTTGAGGCTAAAATGACCAAAATGAAGACCATTTAAGAGACCTATTATATGGCCACTAGAATTTTAGCCGATGTTGCTGCAAGCATTACAGAGCTGAAAGCTAACCCTATGAAAGTTGCAACCAGTGCGTGCGGCGAGCCTGTTGCTGTTCTAAACCGAAACGAACCAGCATTTTATTGTGTACCAGCCGAAGCGTATGAAATGATAATGGATAGACTCGAAGATCTTGAGCTATTAGCTATTACCAAGGAGCGCGAATCTGAAGAGAGTATTTCGGTAAATATTGATGACCTATAAACTCGTCTTCAAAAAAACTGCGCTCAAAGAGTGGAACAAGCTTGGCTCGACACTGCAGCAACAATTTAAGAAAAAACTAATCGAACGCCTGGAAAATCCGCATGTTCCAGCCGCAAAGCTTTATGGCGCAGACAACTTATACAAAATCAAGCTGCGCCAATCGGGCTACCGCCTCGTCTACAAGGTTGAAGACGCTGTTGTCATTGTAACCGTTCTAGCGGTCGGGAAACGCGAACGCAGCGGTGTTTACCGTAAAGCCATGAAAAGGTTAGATGAGTGATTGCATTATAACGTCTGGCGCACCCGCTTTTTCGGCTTTTTAATCTCCTGCTGTTCAGGTGTTGTCTTTGGCAAGGGGCAGATTTTGCTCAGCCCTTCCAGGCCTTGTTGTTCAAACCCTCGTTGCCAGGCGTTCAGCTGGCTGCTGTTGTTATTGCAGGGTTGGTGAAATATCCGGGTTAGATACAGTTTGTAAATCTGTTTCGCTTGCTATTCATTGCATAACTCATTGATATCAAATAAATAATAGCGGAGAAGTCGCCGTGCTGGTGAAATATCCGGCTTGAGGTTGACGTCACCTGCTGACGCCGCCTATAGTGTACAGGTTCTATTAAGGCAGTTACTGCTGAGGGTCGATTATGCTTAGGGATTGGCGAACCAAACGGGTACTCGGTCGCGCGGAGTCTTACGATGAGTGGTGTGATACCGCGCAGCGCCTGGACAAAAAAAATGGCGCCGAGCGTTGGCGCAAGACTGATCAGTCCTCTCAGTATGACTATATTTCCATACGTCACCGTTTAGATCGTCTGCGCGAACTGCGCGCACGGCACGATTATCACGGCTTACTGTTTGTACTCAACGAGGGTATTCACGGCAATATGGGGGGCATGGGGCGCTCCAGCCTGTACCACCGGGCGTTATTCGGTACCAAGCAGTTGATTGAGCAATACGTTGAGGAAATTGTCGGTGCCCTTGAGTTGATTGCCAAAATCGACGATGAAGAAATTCCCCGCGCCGAGAAGCTGGATTTTTTCCGCCGCGCCTATCACTGTTTTGGCCGTTCCGCACTTATGATGAGCGGCTCGGGCAGTTTGTTGTTTTTTCATCTCGGTGTGGTCAAAGCGCTGCATGAGGAGCGCTTGTTACCCGATATTTTTTCGGGTTCCAGTGGCGGCTCCATTGTTGGGGCATTGCTGGCGACACATTCTGACGAAGAGTTGGAGCGGTTCTTTTCCGGGGAAGATCCATCTTTATTTGTACAGGCCGCAGACGCGGAGATGGGCTGGCTGGAACGCTACCGCTTTCGCATTACTCCCGCAGAGGAAGTGCGTGCTGCTCTCGAAGAGTTTTTGCCGGACATGACCTTTGACGAGGCTCATGAGAAAACCGGGCGCCATTTGAATGTGTCTATCGCACCGGCGGAAACGCACCAGACCTCGCGGCTGCTGAATGCGATCACTACACCTAATGTCTGCATTCTCGACGGGGTGATGGCCTCTGCAGCGGTGCCGGGGGTTTATCCGGCGGTAACGCTGATGGCAAAAGACAAGTACGGCGATAAAAAAGCTTATCTGCCCTCGCGCAAATGGGTGGATGGCGCAGTCAGTGACGATTTACCTGCCAAGCGTCTGTCGCGTCTTTATGGGGTGAATCATTTTATCGTCAGCCAAACCAATCCGCATATCATTCCCTTTGTGGATGATGGCAAGCGCCCAAATCGGCCTCTGTCGCTGGTGCGTACCGCGGCCACTCGTACCACGCGTGAATGGTTGAATGTCAGTGCGAATTTGATGCAAAAACCCATGAGGCGCTATCCCGCGCTGCAGCGGGCGACAAATCTGGCGTTGTCAGTGGTCAATCAGGATTATATGGGTGACATCAATATTCTGCCGCCGTTTCGGTTCCACAATCCCGCGCGGCTGCTTGCCCGTTTAACCGAAGAAGAAGCCCAGACACTTATCCGTATGGGCGAGCGTGCAGCGTGGCCAGAGATGGAAATGATTCGTATCCAAACGCGGATCAGCACTACTTTGAACGCCATTTTGGAGAGCATGGACCCAAGGGGTTAGCCCGGATGTTTCACCAGTACGGCGATTTATCCGCTATTATTTTTTTAATATCAATGGGTTAGTCCAAAGAATCCATTTACTGGTTAAACGTCCAAGTTAAATCGCTTCCGAGGCTTCCTCAAGTCTCGTCGATTGCTCGAACCACTGCTCCTCCAGGTCTTCTAGGGTTTGTTTTAATTTGCCCTGTTCCTGTAATAATTCGGTGAGCCTGGCTTTGTTGGCTTCCTCGTAAATGGCGCTGTCCGTCAGTTGGGTTTCTATCTCGGCCAGGGTCTGTTGTGCCTTGGCCATGGCGCGCTCGGACTGCTCCACGGCCTGTTTGAGTGGTCTCAACTCCGCGCGGCGTCTGGCCTGTTGTTGGCGTTGTAACTTCTTGTTGTCTTCCCGTTTTGGCGCGTTGACGCCATTGTCAGTTTGCAGACGCTGCAAAATATGCTGCTGATAGTCGTCTAAATTATCTTTATACAAACTCAGCTGGCCATCGCTCACCAGTAGTAATTCGTCGACGGTGTTGCGCAGCAGATGGCGGTCGTGGCTGACCAGCACCATCGCTCCCTCAAAGCCCTGTAGCGCCACTTCCAACGCGTGGCGCATGTCCAGGTCGAGGTGGTTGGTGGGCTCATCTAAAATCAGCAGATTGGGGCGCTGCCAAACGATCATGGCCAGTGCCAGGCGTGCCTTTTCGCCGCCGGAGAAAGGCGCGATGATGGCGGTGGCCGTATCGCCTTTGAAATTGAATCCGCCGAGAAAATTGAGGATTTCCTGCTCGCGGGCTTCGGGGCGCAAGCGCTGCAGGTGCAGGGCGGCGCTGGCGTTGAGATCCAGCGCTTCGAGCTGTTGCTGGTTGAAGTAACCCACGTGGCAGTTGGTCGCGATGTGCAGGTCGCCACTGAGTAGAGGTAATTCCTGAGCCAGGGTCTTGAGCAGGGTGGATTTACCTGCACCGTTGCGCCCTAAAAGCCCGATGCGCGAGCCTTCGCGCAGCATTAACTCGGCATCTTGAATAACCGGTGCAGTTTTATTGTAGCCCAGTTGCGCATTGTCCAGACGCAGTAAGGGATCGCTGGCGGCGGGGGGCGGCAGAAACTGAAAGTCAAAGGGTGAGTCGGCGTGGGCGGGTGCGGCATCGGACAGGCGTTCAAGCTCTTTCAAACGACTCTGGGCCTGCTTGGCTTTGCTGGCCTTGTAGCGAAAGCGCGCCACAAACTGCTCGATGTCCTGTTTGCGACGCTGTTGTTTTTCATACAGCGCTTGTTGCTGCGTCAGCCGTTCGGCACGCAGGCGCTCAAAGTCGGAATAGCTGCCGCGATAGCTCACCAGCTTTTGTTGCTCCAGGTGGATTATGCGTTCGCAGGTTGCATCGATAAAATCCCTGTCGTGGGAGATCAGTACTAACAGTCCGTGATAGGCGTTTAACCACTGTTGTAGCCAGATTGTGGCGTCGAGGTCCAGGTGGTTGGTGGGCTCATCCAGCAGTAAGACGTCAGATCGGGTCATCAGTGCGCGGGCCAGGTTTAAGCGGATTCGCCAGCCACCGGAAAAGGTGCTGACCGCCTGCTGTCCATCATCCGTTGCAAAGCCCAGGCCGGTCAGCAGGCGCTGGGCGCGGCGCTCGGCATCATAGCCATCGATGGCATCGAGTTCGCTGTGCAGTTTTGCGCTTTGGTTAAAATCGCCGCGACTATCCGCTGCGGTGATTTGATCGCGCAGACGCGCGACGTCGTGGTCGCCACGCCACACATATTCACAGGCGTTTAAGGTGGTTTCGCTTACTTCCTGCGCCATGTGGGCAATGCTAAGCCCGTCGAGACCTTCAATCTCACCGCTGTCGGGTTCCAGTTCGCCCAGCAGTAGTTGCAACAGGCTGGATTTGCCGCTGCCATTTGCGCCAATCAAGGCGATGCGTTGCCCGGGCTGCAAGGTGGCCTCACTTGCACTTAACAGCAGTTTTGTGCCGCGCCTCAGGCTAATATTTCGTAGAATGATCATGACGGCGCATTCTACCCATCGCGTGGACGATGTACAAAAAGGTGAAGGGAAAAACACAGGCAACGATGAAAGCAATGAAGAGATATGTGGTAAAAGTGGCGCTATTGCTGGCGTTCGCGGCCGTGCTGCTAACAATGTATCGCGCCCATATTGAGCGCATCGCCAGTGGGCAGGCGTCGCTGCCCCTGATGCAGCAGTTCGAACAGTGGTTAAATGATGCCGGTGTCGATGGCGGTTTGTTGGCCCTGCCAGAGGTTCCGCTGCCAAAAGCTCAGGCGCCAGGCAGCACCGATGGCGAGGTCATTTACTGCTGGCAGGGCGCTGATGGGCAAATGAACTTTTCTCAGATTCCGCCGTCAGACGGTATACCCTACGAGGAAGTATCTATGCCGGCGGTGTCAAACACCTTCGCCCCCGAAAACATGCCTTACCCAAGGGCGGCGAAAAAGCCACCTGGAAGCGATTAATTTGGTTGTTTATGCGCTTGTGGGCATCATTTTGGCTCAGGCTGGTGTAGTATTTGCTCCGTGATTACTGGCGGCGTTGCTGCCTGTGTTGTTTATCTAACCAAATAGTCGGATGAGATTGATGAAAAAACTCCTATTGCCTTTGGCTGTCGTCAGCGCTGTTAGCCTCGCGGCCTGTAATGAAAAATCCCAAACACCAGCGGCTGATGTGGCACCGGCCGCCGCCGAGGTGGCACTTAGCACGTCTGAGCAGCGCTTGAGCTACGGCGTGGCACAAAATGTTGCCAAGCAGATGAAAGCCAGCGGTTTGCCACTTGATAGCGCTGCCTTTGTTGCAGGCTTTGAGGATGTCATGAATGATCGCCCCGCGCGCATGAGCGATGAAGAGATCGCTGGCGAAATGCAGGCTTACCAGGCCAAAATGATGGAGCAAAAGCAGGCGGAAATGGATAAGATCGCTGCCGAAAATGAGCAGGCGGGCAAGGCGTATCTGGCCGAGAATGCCAAGCGCGAAGGTGTGAAAGTGACCGATTCCGGCTTGCAATACGAAGTGGTGAAAAAAGGTGATGGTGCGCTGCCAACGGCTAGTGATCGCGTCGTAGTGCATTATGCGGGCAGACTGATCGACGGCACTGAATTCGATTCCTCCTACGCACGCAACGAACCCGCCAAATTTGGCGTTGGTCAAGTGATTCCCGGTTGGACCGAAGCCCTGCAAATGATGCCGGCGGGTTCAAAGTGGAAATTGACTATTCCCGCAGAGCTGGCCTATGGTGCGGCGGGTGCGGGTGGCCGTATTCCACCTAACTCAACGCTGGTGTTCGATGTGGAATTACTGGAAGTAGAAAAGGCCAAGACAGCGAAAGAGTAAGCTTCGCCGTTGTCGATTGCCATACGGAAAAAGCCGCTGATGTATTCAGCGGCTTTTTTTTGAGTGTCGGTTACGCTGGATTTACGCGACGCAACAACTGCCATAGGCACAGTAGGCACATGAACAAAAACAGCAACAGGGTTTGCATGGGAATCGACATGCCCATAAAAGTCCAGACCACATCCGCGCAGTTGCCATCCCCCATCAAAACCAGGCGAACGGTCTCGCTAAAGGGTAGCGCCTCCAGCATGTATTCCAGGCTGGGGCCGCAAGCGGGCGCTTGATCCTCGGGCAGGCTTTGCAGCCATATGTGACGACCCGCCACTGCCGCACCGGTGCCAAACATCAATAATGCCAGCGCCGCATACACGCGGTGCATAATCCCGCGTGAGTTGTGTAGTGCAGCGATAAAGGCGATTGTGCCACCAGCAATAAGAAATACACGCTGCGTCATGCACAGGGGGCAGGCTTGTAGATTTAGCGCGCCCTCCAGATAGAGCACGGCAAAGAGCATGCCGATAACGGTTAGCGCAGTCATACTAAAAAAGGTAATGCGCGGGGTGAACATCGCCAGCAGTGCATTCATTGTAGTTGGTCAGCTCCTTGGTTTATAAGTCGTGATATTGCGCAAAGTAATGCGCGAGGTGTTGGTCAAAGTCTACCGTATCGGTATCTTCAATGGCTTTTTGTTTGGCCTTTGACAGCAGCGCCTGTTGGCGAAAATCTTCCGCGACGTCCGCTGCCAGTTCGCGGTTCTTGAAATGGCGACTCCAGCGTTCGGAGTAGTTCATGGCAAGGCGTAAAAAGGGCAGCTTGTGTTCGCGCATTTCACGCACAACTCGCGCCGATGGCGTAAGCTCCGGGTCGTCCACTTTGGCCTTTTGCGCGGTTAGTGCGATGTTGTAGTCGTGGCTGTCCTCCCAGGCCTCATCAAGTAGATCGGCGATGGGTTCCATGCCCGACAGAATGGCTGCCGCCATCTGTTTGAAGGGGCGATCCCCTTTGGGGTTGCTAAGCATCAGTCCCGGTTCTCTGCCTCGATTGACCACCGTGGCGATGTTTTGATTGATTGC
Source organism: Gammaproteobacteria bacterium (assembly GCA_002748505.1). Taxonomy (GTDB): domain Bacteria; phylum Pseudomonadota; class Gammaproteobacteria; order Pseudomonadales; family Halieaceae. The sequence continues at coordinate 8,543 of PDSN01000080.1, forward strand.
CGCTTTTTCTTTGAGGTCGATATCCGGGCTGTCATTGAGCAGGCAGTACAGTAGAAAAGTGTCTAAGAAGCGGATTTGCTCAGCATCGATACCGCAGGGTAGGAAAGGGTTGACGTCTATACAGCGCACTTCCACGTACTCAATACCGCTTTGCTGTAAGGCTACCAGTGGTGCCTGCCCGCTTTCGGTCACTCGCTTGGGGCGAATCGTGCTGTAGAACTCGTTTTCAATTTGCAGCAGGCCATCGCCTAATTGGCGATATTCGCCATCGACTTTGACACCAATTTCCGCGTAGGCTGGGTGTGGCTCCAGGATGGCGGATTTTAAGGTGCTGATGTAGTTTTCAAGTGCGTTATAGCAGACCTTTAGACCTTTTTGCGCATTACTTTGATACCCCAAATCACCCAGGCGCAGGGATGTGCCGTAGGGTGCGTAATAGCTGTGACCTTTGTCGTCAAAAGCTTCCAGACCGTGGGTGTCACCGTCGCGCAGGAAAGTAGAGCACAGTGCGGGACTTGCGCCAAACAGGTAAATAAGCAGCCAACTGTAGCGCTGGAAATTGCGGATGAGCCCTAAATAGCGATTGGTAATAAAGCTGCCTAATTCGCCGGGTCTGCCCTGCGCCTCCCACAGGTTTTGCCACCAGTCTTTGGGCATGGAGAAATTGTAATGAATACCGGAAATGACCTGCATCAAACGGCCATAGCGGTGGCTCAGACCCCGTCTGTACACGGTTTTCATCGTTGCCAGATTAGAGTCGCCAAAGCGCGCCAAGGGGATGGACTTATCGTCCTCGATAATGCAGGGCATGCTGGCGTTCCAAAGCAGTTCTTTGTCCAGGGAGCGCGCCACAAAGCTGTGGATATCCTCCAGTGTGCCAAGGGTTTCATCGATGGAGGTGCTGACCGGGGTGATGAATTCCAGCAGCGCCTCGGAAAAATCTGTGGTGATGGAGGCATGGGTAAGCGGCGAGCCGAGCGCGTCGGGATGTGGGCTCTGGGCGAGCGTGCCACCTGCATTGATACGCAGGCTTTCCTTTTCCACGCCCCGGCCAATTTGGGTTAAACACCGTCGCTGCTCAGGGGTGTTAAACAGGCGTATGTCGAGTTTTGGGGTTGAGGGCAAAGCGTATTACTCCTGATCAGTGGCTGCGCCTCGCAAGGCTTGTCAATGGGGACACTATAACGGCGACAGCCTCCTGAGTACAGGCGCAATCATTGGCGCTTTTTAATACATAGACTCTTTCGGCATTGGGCAGCAAAGTTTCTGTATTTTTGTGCAACTCGAAGCTGCGCGACAAAGATTTGGGTGATACCTTTTCTGGCAGTGGCCGCCGTTTTGATGAGGGGGCATTTGCGAGACATAAAGGAGTGTAGCCGATGAGTAATATCACCGAGTGGCTCAAGCTGCTGGCGACCAAAAACGGCTCTGATTTGTACTTGAGCACCGGCGCGCCGCCCTGTGCGAAGTTTGACGGTAAATTGAGACCCATTGCCAATGACCGGTTGCGCCCTGGGGATGTGCGCAAAATCGCTGAGGGCGTGATGGACGATACCCAGCGGGCGCAGTTCGAACAGGAGTTGGAGATGAACCTGGCCATGTCCATCTCTGGCTATGGACGCTTTCGGGTGAATATTTTTCAGCAGCGCAATGAAGTATCAATGGTGTGTCGTAATCTCGTGTCCACGATCCCCCACTGGGAAGATCTGGGGTTGCCGCCAATACTGATTGAAAACATCATGAAAAAGCGCGGTTTGATGCTGTTTGTGGGCGGTACGGGTTCCGGTAAGTCCACCTCGCTTGCGGCGCTGATTGATTATCGCAATATGCATTCCAATGGTCATATCGTTACTATCGAAGACCCGGTGGAGTACGTGCACAACCATAAGAAGTGTATCGTGAATCAGCGGGAGGTTGGCGTGGATACGCGCAGTTGGCATGCGGCGTTGAAAAACACCCTGCGTCAGGCGCCGGATGTGATTTTGATTGGCGAAATTCGCGATAGAGAAACCATGGAGCACGCAATCGCGTTTGCCGAAACGGGACACCTGTGTATCTCTACCCTGCACGCCAACAACGCCAACCAGGCTCTGGATCGCATCATTAACTTTTTTCCTGAAGAGCGTCGCAATCAGTTATTACTGGACGTGGCGTTGAACCTGCAGGCCTTTGTTTCACAGCGTCTGATGCCGGTCAAAGGCGGTGGCCGGCGCGCTGCATTCGAGGTGTTGCTGGGCACACCGATAGTTCGCGACCTGATTATGAAAGGTGATATTGAGAGCATCAGGGAAGTGATGGAGAAATCCATCAACATCGGTATGCAAACCTTCGATCAGGCGATATTCAAACTCTATCAGGAAGGCGCTATCAGCTATGATGAGGCCCTTAAAAACGCCGAATCGCCCAACAACGTGCGACTAAAAATCAAACTGGCTGCGAATCAGGGAGAGCTGCCAAATCAGCCTGTCAAAAAAGAGTCTGCCAAATTCAGTTTGCAGAGCCTTGACGATTAGGCGCGGCTTGGGCATTTGTTTTTATTGCTGGCGATCACAGCATAACTTATGGGTATTAAAAACTAATAGAAGATTCCCCGTCGTGCTCGTGAGTTATCCGGGTTCGACATAATGATTTGACCTGCCCTACCTCTCGTCTCCTTTCTTTCTCATAGAACGCAGTTACAACTCATGGCCCGGCAATCTTGAAGCTAACACGCTCTACACAGCAGTCGCGCGGTAAGCGCCTGAAGGGGCGTTCGAGGCCACGGATGGCCGAGACGAGCTTACAGGGATGTACTTGCAGCGTCCCCGCAAGGGGCTTGCCGCGCGGCTGCCGGGCGCGACGCTAAATGTGAGAGGAAGGGGGACAAAGAAAGTTGCTCAAACATCATGAAAACCTTAGCTACCGCTGCGGTTAGAATGATTTTGGGCAAGGTTCGAAGTCATTTTTTTCGAAAAGCCATTTAGGTATTGTTTGTATAGTTCTTTTTTCTAGCGATCACGGCATAACTTTTTGATATTAAAAGACTAATAGAAGATTCTCCACCGTACTGGTGAATTATCCGGGTTAGTAAGGGGGGGTCTTATTGACACGTGAAGACCACTGATGCTGGTCTGAACCCTCAGCGTTAAGCAGCTCCAGCCCCGCTCGATAACTGCCGTGTCGAGTTTTCTCGCACCATACAACCTGTGCGGCCATAAACAGCGGTGTGGCGTTGTCCGTAAGCTCAGCGCCAATCTGATAAATGGCACCAATGTTCAGGGGTTGCTGGCTGTGGACACACAGACCCTTGGCGGAGACATTGATGGTTTGGCAGGGCAGTATTTGGTTACTGTGAATATGGTTACCAAGACGCGGGTTGATTTCAATCAGGACGCGAATATCCTTGCCTATGCGGTGGTGTTGTCTGGCTTCTTCAGTCATTGCGGCTATTCCCTTCTTTAAGCGAATCGCGAAAACTGGAACGGGTTTCGATAATATCAACCAGATCTTGCTCGACCAGTTCCGCAAGTTCCTCACCTGATAATTCCCGTAACTTGATGCCATCGCGATTGACGAAAATGTAGTGGTCGCGTTCCATATCGTGCACTGCCAGGCGCGCCAGCATGGGGATTCTGAAATCGTGAAAGCCCAGCCAGCTTCCCATGGGCAGGTAAATACTCAGCGCGGGCGAGGGCGCGGACACGCCAGCATCGCTGGCGCTATCGGGATCTTCTATCAAGGCATAGTCTTCATCGTCAACGTAGTCCTGGTCGCCAAAATCGCTTAAAAAGGCGTTTTCTTTGTCGAACTCCGCCAAAAAGAAGTCGGATGCTTTTGGCTCTTGTTTGCCTTGCGCCCGCCCGGCTTGTTCTACCTGACGGGCGGCCTCTTTGGCCGATTCTTCTTCAGTCAGTCGTTGCGCCGCTTTTGCCGCGGCCTCTTCTTCGGCCAGTCGCTGCGCTTCTTTGGCCGCTGCTTTCTCGGCTTTGCGCCGTGCTTTTTTCTCAGCTTTGCGCCGTGCTTCTTCTTCGGCGATACGTCTTGTTTCTTCTTCAGCTGCTTCAGCCTGGTGAGCGGCTTGTTCTGCTGCGCTCTGTTCGGCCTCTACTTTCGTTTCGACCTGTTCTTCTGCTTGCACCGCTTCTGGTATAATGTGCTCCGTTTCCTGTTGCGCCTCGACTGCATCTTGTAGTGCCTGCGCCGCTTTGTCGTAGCTCTCTTGGTCGCTGATGCCCGCGGCCCATGCCAGACTCAGGCTAAAGCTGTTTTTGTTGGCCAGTTTTTCCACCGCACCGGCGCGGTATTCGCGCTCGAACTCGCGGTAGGTGGTCGCAACGGTTTTTACGCCTGCCTGGTTGACGAATAGCAGTTGCTGCTCCTTTTCAAGTCGCAGGGCAAGTTGCACTCTTTGGCGGCCGCTGTCAGTCTGTAATTCAAACCAGTCCCCGAGTGCCATGTCATTAATGTGCGCTGGAATGTCGTCGCTATCGAGCGGATCGGCGGTGGTGCTCTCCACATGCAGCGTATCGGCTTCGCCTCGCTCGGGCTCTTGTTTTTTCATGAGTTGCAAGTGTGCAAGCTCAACCAGGCCCACTGCATCGGCGGTCGCTTCACTGTCATGTTGCAGGCTGACCACCCATTTTTTTAGCTTTACAGGCAGGTCTGAAGCCGCTTCAAAGACCTTTTTACGCATTGCTTCGGGAGATTTGTGCTCCATATTGGCATCGCTCACCGAGTCTATCAGCTCGTGGCTGATATCGCTGACCGTCTTCCATTGCTCAGACTGGGAGCCGTGCTTCAGGGCGATCAGTTGCAGGCTGTCATACCATGAGCCGTGCAGGAACTTGATCACAGATAAGGGGAGCTGGTGGCCTTTACACAGTTCATTGAGAAAATCTGCCGCCACGTGTCGCGCTTGGTTAGCTTTGATGCGCCCCTGGTTGGAGTCCACTACCCGTTGCACCATGCGCTTGATACGCGCCCGGTCTTTTTTACAGGCCTCGGCGACTTCATCGGCTTTGGCTTTTAACTCATTGAAGTCAGGCAGTGCGCGATTTTCCCTGTCGGCAGCGGCTTCAACCCACTGCTGACTCTGGGCGACGAGGTCATCTACAAGGCGTTCCAGTGCTTTTCCGGCACGTCCAAGTTGCGGCTGCCAACCTACAGCGCGATTTTGTAGCGTATCCATGAGTTGGTGCAGTGGATGCTCACCGGGCACCAGGAAGTCCGCATCGGTGACTGCGCACAGGGTCAGCAGCGGCCGTATTTGACGCAGTTTGCGCGTCAGGCTGTTATCCAGTGGATACTGCTGCTCCCAGTATTGCAGGGCGATGCCCAGCCAGCACAAAACGGCGCTGTATTGCGGCGAAGGCCCCATGGTTTCGTTGGCTTCCGCACAGGCCTGACTGATGGCATCCAGGGGGAATTCATCTACCTGGGTGTAGCGCGTACAGTAATCGATGAGTTGCGCTTCGCTCAAGTACAGGCTCGCCGTCACCGAATTCTGGGTGGAACCCGGTGCAAAGCTCTCCATAATCTGTGGTAACACAGAGAACGGATACGGAAATTGTTGAGCGTGAGTTTTCAGCGGTTTAACTTCCAAAACTTATATGATGTTGCGGCACGCTCAACAATAGCACCAAACCCGTCCAATGCCACGGGATAGGTGGTTTTTTCTGCAGTTTTGTGTGGGAACCGGATCTTTGCACGCTGTCATGGCTGTGCTCAGGGGCTTTTTCTGCGGTGGCTTTTTTGCGGCGATGTTTGCAGCCCCGCATTGGCGTATTACGCTACCTCGACTGTCTTAGCAATTGATCGACAATGCGTTCCAATTGCCGCAGGCTGCTGCACTGGGCTGTGAAATGGCAGGCGCTTTGATAGCGAAGCATCTCTGAATCACCTGTACCCCAGATTGCCTGAGGTTCCGGGTTTAGCCAGATCACCTTGGCGGCGCGCTGGTAAACTGATCGTAAAATATCCAACCGCGCCTCTCCCTGATTGTTGCGGGCATCACCTAAAATAATGACTGTGGTGTGCTGGTTGATGTCGGCGAGGGCGAGTTCGGCAAAGTCGGCCAACGCGGTGCCGTAGTCAGTGGCACCGCCGTATCTCACGTTTACCTGTTCGATGGCGCGCTCAATGGGCTGTTGCTCGAAGTAGTCACTGACTTCACCCAGTTCGCTGGAAAAGGCAAAGCTGCGTACTTTGGGCAGCACGTCCTGCAGGCTGTAGAGAAACATCAGCAAGAATTTGGCGTAAGTGGCTACCGAACCGCTGACATCACACAGGGCGAGTAAATGAGGCTGGTTTTTCCTGGTTTTTTTCCAATGGGTTTGAAACATCAGACCGTCATTGGGAATGCCGCGGCGCAGGGTTTTGGCCATGTCCAGTTGGCCGCGTTTGTCGATGCGGCGCTTGCGGGCATAGCGCGCCGCCAGCTTGCGCGCCATTTTACGCACCAGTTCATAGACCTTGTGTTCGTATTCGCGCTCAATGGCGTTCAGATGAGTTTCGGCGAGCTTTCGCTCCATAAACTGCCTGTGGTGCCCTGGCGCTCGGAGCGCATAAGCCTGCTCCACATGCTCTTTGACGCGCTCGCGCAGCAGGGTTTGCATACCTTTAAGAGTATGTGCGGCGCTGGGCCTGTCGGCCAGGGCGTCGATGGCACTCTGCAGATGCTGCTCGCCCATGGCATCTAACATACGGCGGCTGAACTGACCCCTTTGGGTGAACAGGCGCATGGAAGACAGGCCGACGTCGCCTGCGGCCTGGGCGATGGCGATGGCGAGGGTGTCGCCGCCATCCCTGAGTTGCTGCCACAGTTGGGACTCGGCAAAGTCATCCAGTTCCGGGGTCTGTGCGATGGCCTCAGCCAGCTCGGCCTGTTTACTGGCTCTGCTTGGCGGGGTGTCGTCCGCTGCGTTTGTTGCCGAGGATTCGCTGGTGCTTTCAGCCTGGGTATCCCCTTGTGTGCTGTTAGGCACGGCGCTAAAGAATTGGTCGAAGCATTCATAAAAGCGTTGCTTTTCCAGTTCAGACTTGGCCAGTGTTTGTGACAGGCCAAGACGAAGCTGCGCGCGATCCGCAAAGCCCATCAGAGATGCCACGGCGATGGCGTCTAGGGTTTCAGCGGGGGATACGCGCACATCGTGTGAGCGCAGCATGTCAATAAAGCGGATTAAGGTTGCTTCCATAGGTCTATCGCAGTCCGCTGCTTGCACATTACCTGGTAACACTGCTGCGCACGGTTGCTTCTGCCTGCTCGATGTCCTCCTGGAATTTAAGTAATACATTGAGGGTGCTGCGCACCGTGGCCTCATCCAGGCGGTCGGCATGCAGCAGCAGGAGGCTGCGCGCCCAGTCGATGGTTTCCGATACCGCAGGGGCTTTCTTCAGTTCCAGCTCGCGCAGGGAGTGCACAAAGTTGACCAAGTCCCTGCGCAGGGTTTCGTTTACTGCGGGCACCCGGCTTTGCACGATACGCTCTTCCAAGTCTACGCTGGGGAAGGGGATATACAAATGCAGGCAACGGCGTTTCAGGGCGTCGCTGATATCCCGGCTATTGTTGCTGGTGAGAAACACCAGCGGTGCAGTTTTTGCTTTGACGGTGCCGATTTCGGGAATCGAGATTTGATAGTCCGACAGAATTTCCAGCAGCATGGACTCAAATTCGTAATCGGCCTTGTCGATTTCATCGATCAGCAACACCGCACCCGCGTCCTGCTGCATGGCGGTCAGCAGCGGTCGTGGTTCCAGAAAGTCTGGGGAGTAAAAAATGTCGCCGAAATCGTGCAGACGCTCAACTGATTCCGCAAGTCCATGCGCGCCGTGCAGCAGGTCGCCCAGTTTTTCTTTGAGCACTTGTGTGTACAGCAGTTGCTTGCCGTATTTCCATTCGTACAGCGCTTTGGCTTCATCCAGACCCTCGTAGCACTGCAGGCGGATCAGGGGCTGTGCCAACAACTCGGCGCAGGTTTTTGCCAGCTCTGTCTTGCCAACCCCCGGGGGGCCTTCAACCAGAATGGGTTTTTGTAAACGTGCGGCGAGAAACAACGCTGTGCCTATGTTCGCATCGCAAATATAACCGTGTTGTTTAAAGCCCTTGATAATCGTTTCGACCGAGGCGAGTTGAGGGAGATCTGGCGCTGACAAGAGAGTAATCCTTTTACTGCATAAGGGCTCATTGTACTCTAAGCCGGATATTTCACCAGCACGGCGATCATTTTTATTTAGCCCGGATATTTCACCAGTAAATGGAATTTTCGGGAATAAATGACAAAGAAGGTTGTTCAAACATCATGAACAGCGTAGCGGTAGCTACGGTTTGAATGATTTTGGGCAAGATTCGAAGTCATTTTTTTCGAAAAACCATT
>PDSN01000112.1 GCA_002748505.1 Gammaproteobacteria bacterium
CAGCTTTATAAAACAGGTGCCGAGCAGCGGGCGGTGGATTTGTTGTTGCAGCAAGTGACGACTATGAGGCGGGCGTTGGCGTTACAAGACAATACCACCGGGAAACTGCTGTTCGTAGACTTACTGTCAAACGCTATTGATCTTATCAGCCTGATGCTTGAGCACGGCAGCTCTGGTGTGCGCGTGCCAGAATTGCCCGCGCTGAGTGTTGAGGAAAAAGACTTTGCCATGGTTGCAGCGCGTGAGTTTGGTTTGGCATTTAACACCATGCAAAATCTGGCTGAGCGTCCAGACTTTTTTGAAAATGATGGGGATGCGCCAGCGTGGTACGTAAAGATATTTTTCAAGCCTAATATGACGATGAATGAACTTGTCAGGTCTTTTCATTATCTTGAGGAACTAACGCAGTTGTCTGCGCCGGAATTGGCAAAGCGTATGACTGACGGCGAGCCCCCCAGCCTCACCGGGTCTAAATTGCGAAATTACGTGGGTGTTGAGCTGCTCAAGTTGTCATCCATAAACTGGGACGACTATGTCGTACGTCTCTTTGACCTCGATGTTAAGATCGCCCTGTTTAACCAGATTCATCATCAGGGCCTCAAGAATCAAACCTTGCATAACCCTTACTACGGCGCAGAAGTGCCTGCAGAGCGAGATGGGCGCTTGTGCTTTTCAGGGCCCTTGGACGATAGGCAGTTTGTGCGCTGTCTGCGTATGTCTCTGTAGGCCAGGCCTGGCGTGTAAAACAAACAACAGTAAAGCAGCCGCGCCGTACTGGTAAATTATCCGGGCTAAAGGCACAATAATAAATCTTAAGCAAGGCAACGGGAATGTAGTAAGCTGGGAGCCGATAATTAGCTGTTTTGCTGTCATTTGCAGCAGAACTCATTGATATCAAATAAGTAATGGCGGAGAAGTCGCCGTACTGGTGAAATATCCGGGTTAGCAGCCTGTTGAAAATGCCTCAGACGAGTGCAAGACAAGGCAAAAATGGCCGAAAAAGCGGAGTTTACACGCAGTAAATGAGTATTTTGAGGTCATTTTTAACGCCGTATTGTGCCGGCTGAGGGGTTTTCAGCAGATTGCTAGGCCACTGGAGAGTGACTATGTTTATAGTAGCTGATATTGGCGGTACCAATGCGCGATTTGCCTGCGCCGACCCACAAGACCCGAATCACCTGTCGGATATTGCCATTCATCCCTGTGCAGATTTTACCTATCTGATCGATGCGATCCGTTTTTATCTGGCCGAAACCGGGCAGGAGGTCACGGGTTTGTGTCTGGCGGTGGCTGGCCCCGTCGATGGTGATTGGATTGATCTGCCCAATAATCACTGGGCTTTCAGCCATGAAGCACTGGGTAAAGAGCTGGGCGTTCCGGTGGCGATTATCAATGATTTTTCGGCTCAGGTGCTTGCGGTGTCGGGCATGAAAGACGACGAACTGAGCTGGGTTGGTGAAGCGAGGCCGAGCGGTGGAAAAGTGTTTGCGGTGGTAGGCCCAGGCACAGGGCTCGGTGTTTCCGCCATGCTGCCCGGTGGCGATATTTTACCGTCTGAAGGTGGTCATGTGGGTTTTGCGCCCACGAACGAACACGAAATGGCGTTGTTGTCGACTCTGTGGCGTCGCCGCCAGCGGGTCTCGGTGGAGCGTATTTTATCGGGCATGGGGCTTGAAAATCTCTACTGGGCAAACTGTGTTTTAAGTGGCCGGGAACGCGAACTCCCCGCCGCCGAAATCACCGCCGGTGCCCGCGCCGGCGATGCGAACTGTGTTGCGGCAATCAACGATTTTTGTCAGATATTGGCGTCCTTTGCCGGCGATGTCGCCTTGATGACCGGCGCGCTGGATGGCGTGTATCTATCCGGTGGTATTTTGCCAAAAATAATGGATCTGTTAGACACAGACAGCTTTCGCACGCGTTTTAATGACAAGGGACGTTTTCAGGCCGCCAACGAAGCCACACCATTGGCCTTTGTTTTGGCCAAAAATCCCGGCCTTCGCGGCGCCGCGCGCGCGGCGCAGTTAAATGCGGGCTAGCCCGGCGCGCGCGGTGAAACCTAAGGGAACAGGAAAAGGGATAGAACCTGCAAAGGTTCTATCCCTGGGTAAGCATCAGCGAATCGCACTTTCCGGCTTGCCCTGCCAGTAAAACGGCTTGAGTTTGGCGTCGCCAGTGACCACTTCGCTCAGGGTCTCCGCCTCGTACAGACGACCGTTTTGCATAATGCGGTGGATCTTATCGGTGTTGTGAATATCTTCAAGCGGATTGGCATCGAGGATCAGCAGGTCAGCCAGCTTGCCCGCTTCCAGAGAACCGATGTGTTTATCCATGCCCATGTAGCGCGCGGGGTTGATGGTGGCGGTTGACAGCGCTTCCATAGGCGTATATCCGCCGCGTGCAAAGCTCCACATCTCCCAGTGGGCGGCTAAACCTTCGCGCTGACCGTGTGCGCCGATGTTCACGTTGACGCCTTTTTGCAGCAGCGGTCTGGACGCTGCGGCGGCATCGTCATCGCGAAAATCCGCCTCTGGAGCCATCAAACGGCGCACCGAGCGCGGTTGCAACACCGCGGGCGGCACAAATTTCGACAGCAGTTTATGCTCCCACACATTGCTGTGCTGGTAGTAGTAATCCTCCGAGGTTAAACCGCCATAGGTGACCACCAGTGTGGGCGTGTAGCCCGCCTTGGTTTGGCTCCAGTATTGAATGACGTCATCGTACATGCGCAGCGCGGGCACGTTGTGCTCGATGCCGGTGGTGGCATCGGTGATGAAACTCATGTCCAGGTGGAATAGCGAGCCACCCTCGGCCACGCTCATCATGCCCTCGGCGCGGGCGGCGGCGTTGATTTGCTGACGCTGTTCGCGGCGCGGCTGGTTGTAGTTTTTCACGCTGATTGCGCCCTGAGCCTTCAAGCGGCGCACGTGAGACAGCGCGTCATCGTAGTTATCGACTTTGGCAAAATACAGACTTTTCGCACCGTAAACAATCTCGCCGGTGGAGTAGATGCGCGGCCCCAAAATTTCACCGGCCTGTTGATACTCCGCTGCGGCAAACACAGTGGTGGCCTGACTGGACGGGTTGTGCAAGGTGGTAACACCCAGGGCAAAATGCGCCAGCAAGTTCCAGTTTTGCTGGGGAATAAC
>PDSN01000113.1 GCA_002748505.1 Gammaproteobacteria bacterium
TTGCTTATTGCTTATTAAAGATAAGCAGAATTCGTGCCACATACATAAGCTGGCTTTTTAACAGCTTATGCTTGCGGCTTTTCTTCGCAAGCGCTAGCTTTAAGGGTCACGTCGCGGGTACGTTTTCATGCAGGATTTGCAGTTAGCGCTATCACCTGGCCGGGTAGAACAGCGCAATTTTGGATTGTGGCTTAACTCCTGGCAGGTGGGCAAAGTCTTACAGGCACTGGTGGTAGATCAAGCCCCCAGCGGCCAGCTATTGCTGCGTCTGGGCGCCCATCGAGTCACCGCCACCACAGACCTGCCAGTACAAAAGGGTGCAACGCTGAAACTGGAAGTCACCGCCCTGACCCCAACGCCGACCCTGAAAATACTCAACACTAACGCTCAAGCCCCGGCTCCGGCGGCCACAGTCCTGACGCCAATCGCGCCCAGAACCGATTTGGAACGACAGCTGCCCGCACTGATGGCGCGTCAGGGAAACGTCAGCAATGTATTCTCGGGGCTTGGCAGCGGCACCAGCGGCGCCAATTTATTGTCATTGCTGGGTGCGCAAAACACCGGCTCGCCGGTACAGGCGCTGTTCAAACACCTGTATCAACCCAGTGACTTAGACAGCGGCGCCAAATTGCGCCAGGCCGTGGAGCGCTCGGGTTTGTTTTTTGAGGCGCGCGCCCAACAACCCCCCTCTTCCAGTTCCACAGGGGCGCAGCAGCCAACTCAGACGCCCACGCCTCCACAAAATGCAACGAATACACAAAGCACCGCGCCACAGCAGCCAGCGCATACAGGTGCTAACGCATTGTTAGCAGCTACAGCAAAAACTGCAAACACGATCACGCCAACCCCGGCACCAACGCTGCACACGCCAACAACCACCGGCAGTGCCACTGCGGAATTGCTGCCAAATCCAGCGCAGCCGCCTGAGATGGCAACACCTGGCGATTTCAAAGGGGACATTCAGCGCCTGTTAAAACAAGTGCAACAACTGCTGCAAACCCCACAGGACGCCAGCACCGCAGCGCAGCAGACACGAGAAAACCTGACCGCACTGCGCGACCAGCTGAACGGGGCACTATCGCATATCACCCTGCAACAAGTCGCCTGCCAGGCCAGCGATGCCAAGGGACAGACCTGTTTTTTGATTGATATACCGGTAAAACTCGGTGAGCACAGCGATGAGCTGCACCTTGAAATCGAGCGCGACGGCAAACAGCAGGAAAACACGTCGGCAGAAGATGAAAACTGGCGCATTACCCTGCGCCTGAACCCACCAAGCCTCGGCCCAGTGGCTGCCAAACTCAGCCTCAGAGCACAGCACTTAAGCGTTTCCTTACAATGTGAACAGGCGACAACGCACGCCTTAATGAGCGCACAACTGCTGCCACTGCAAAGCCGGCTGGAACAACTTGGCTTTGAAGTCACAAACATTAACACCAAACAAAGTATCAGCTCAGACAGGATTACGACCAGGCTGTCGCAGCACTTCAACATCGGCGTAAGTGAGCGCGTATGAACATAGAAGAAGACAAAAAACTCGCCAGCGCACTGAGCTACAACGGCAGCAGCGCTCCGCAGGTGATTGCCAAGGGCTCAGGCGAAGCCGCCGAGCATATTATCACCTCGGCGAAGCAAAATGACGTGCCCATCATCGAAGACCACACACTTTCTCAGGTTTTACAGGCCGTACCTTTGGGCGATGAAATCCCTGAAAATCTTTACATTGCTGTTGCTGAAATTCTGGTGCACGTCTATCATCTGGAAGGCAAGTATCGGTCCTATCGGTAAATGACAGTCTCGCTCGAACAAGGAGATCAGTAACAGCGTGAGCAAAGAAGGTACTTTAAGAAGACTCGGTATTCGCCTTAGTCATTTAGTCGATAGCGATGACAAACAGCTTCATCAGCTGCTGGATGCCCTGCGCCAGGATCTCGCCGATAACGTGGGAACGCGCGAACTCGAACAACATTCCAGCAATCTGGCCAAACAGGTGCTGTTGCTACAGGAACGTAAACAGCTCGCCAACAATAATAATTTAAGTATCAACGAATTTGGCAATGAGATTGCGAGAGCCATTCGCGCTCTGCGCTTTGATAAAGACAGCAACCAAAAACTCGGTGAAGTCGCCAGACGGGTACAGCGTGCCGACAAATTGGAACAACAGCTGCGCAGCATCACCGATGTACTCCACATCGCGCAGAGTGCAAAGACCTATCGAGCCGGCCGCAGTGGTGGCAAACGCAGCTGGCTTGGCGGCAGAACACCCGACCAGTTGCAAGACTTTATAGGCCACGCGAGTCTACTGCTGGATGATGTCGTCACACATATCGACGTTTTGAACGGTGACACCTCCGAAACAAAAACCGTGCGCCAACAACTCGAACGCGGTCTCGACAGCGATTCCCTGGGCTCCGTTATTGACGATGTGGTTGAACTGGTCAGACAGCACAGTGCCAGAATCGAAGAGGAGCGCGGCAATACCCAGCACTTTCTCGGTACGTTACGCGACCGTCTAATCACCGCTGAGGAGGCGCTGTACACCTTGATTGGCGATAGCGATGCCTCGGGGCAACGCGCCGATAGTTTTAACTCTACCCTGAATAATGAGGTCCAAACCCTTGCTGAGGCCGCGCAAGCGCAGGACATTCACACCATGCGCGACTCGCTGGCAAAGGGTCTTAGCGACCTGAACAATCACTTGAACGATTATTTTGCAAGTGAACAGGAAAATCGCCAGAAAAACCGCAAACAAATAGAAGACTTAAACCGCCGCCTGCGCCAGATCGAAGAGGAGGCGCGTCATTTGCGCGGCCAAATCAAGAAAAAACAGGATCTTACCGTAAAAGACCCCCTCACCACCGTATACAACCGCGCGGGCTTTGACGAGCGCATTGAAGAAGAATTTACGCGAATGCGGCGTATCAAAGCGCCGCTGTCGCTGGTGTTCATTGACTGCAACAAATTCAAGGAAATCAACGACTCCTTTGGCCATGCTGCGGGCGATGTGGTTTTGGTACAAATTGCTAAAACCCTGTCGAATCGAGCGCGCGTTACCGACGTGATCGCCCGTTATGGCGGTGATGAGTTTGTCGTCATTCTACCCGACACCGACACCGCAGGCGCAAAATGCTTCGCCAA
>PDSN01000144.1 GCA_002748505.1 Gammaproteobacteria bacterium
TGCGATCTGGCGGAAAATCAAACGATGATCCGGGCGGTAAAAATCGCGGGCAGACACCGCATCCGCCACGGCATCCCAGGCATCGGCAGAGAGCAACAAGCCCCCCAGCACCGATTGCTCCGCCTCAAGGGACTGGGGCAGCATTTTAATGCGCTCCACATCGCGGTCACCCCCGAAAGCGGGAGGGGCATCATGGTCGGGTGCGTATTCGGGATAACTGTCGAGATCAGACATAGTGTGGTGCCGTGCCAGCCAACACGCAAAGTAGCAAAAAGGGCAGCGCGATTAAAGAGCTATGAGACAGATTCAAGGAGAAAACCCGCCCGCTAAGCAGACAGGCGAAACAGCGCCCCCAAGCTATCGTGGGAGCGCTGTTCAAAAGATGAAGCTCGAAAGCCGCAAAAGAAATTAGTCGGCAACAACCGCCAGGTTAACAAGCGCAGTCACATCGCCGTGAACCTGTACGCTGATTTCGTACTCGCCCACTTCGCGCAGCGCGCCCGCAGGCAAACGCACTTCAGCTTTCTGCACGGCAACACCCAGAGCGGTGATCGCTTCGGCAATGTCGCGCGTACCAACAGAACCAAACAGCTTGCCTTCTTCACCCGCGTGGGCACCGATAGTGACCGTTTCCAGCGCATTGATCGCTTCGGCGCGTTTTTCCGCGTCAGCAAGCGCAGCGTTTGCGGCGGCTTCGTGTTCAGCGCGACGCGCTTCAAACTCGGCAATGTTCGCCTTGGTAGCGGGAACGGCTTTGCCCTGGGGAATAAGGAAGTTACGACCATAACCCGCCTTAACATTTACCTGATCTCCCAGGCTGCCCAGATTGCCGATGTTTTGCAGCAAAATGACTTCCATCTGACTTTCCTCTTTCGGGGAGCACGCTCCCTCTAATTACACATTCTGTGGCGAAAACGCTAAGACGCAATCCCGCCCGTATTTTTAAAGCGTTGGCGTAAATCAAACCAGCTATCGACCAGCGCCAACAACACAATCAACAGTTTTACTGGCTCCAGCAACAACCACAGCAGATAAAATGCCAGCAGCCACACACCGCCTCGGCCCGCCTGCCTGGTGTAGGCATGCACCACCGCCAAACCTGCAACATGCAGCGGCAACAGCAGCAGCATCGCCCAACTGCTAAAGCCACCCTGCCAGGCACCTAACAGCACACTGGTCAGCAACAAACCGACGGCCAGCCCCCTGGACAACCGCAGGGCGTGAAACTCATCGCCAAAACCGCCTGGGTTAAACAGGCTGGCCTGCCAAAACCGCGCCAGCAGCAAACACAACAAACTGCCGATAGCACTGAACAACCCCAACATACCCGCAATCTGCAGGGCATTGGGTACGACCAGAGCCTGATTGCCCTGCCCGCTTAGCTGCGCATTCAGCGATGCCAGCGTCTGTTCAAGCCCTGCACTTATCGCGGCGATCTGCGTCTGGGCAAACAGATGCATGGCGAGCCCGACCAATACACCTACAGCTATACAGGCGATCAATGTCAACGGCAGCGATACCGTTACTCTCAAGATCGTCGCCAGCGTAAAACTACCCAGCAACAAACACAAAGAGCTTGCGTCACCGGTGTAATAAGCCAGTGCCGCGGCGGGCAACACCGCCCACATAACAAGCCATGCGCCAGAACTGATGCCCTTGCGCAGGGTGATTAGCGCCACCACGGCGGCGCCAAGCCATCCAAACAACAGGGAACTTACACTTACCGCAGCAAGCAGTAAGGCGCGCCACCTGCTTTGCAGGGCATAGTCGGCTATAAAGACCAACGTGTTGCCTCGCTAGAGCGCCGACATCGGCGCATTCACTTACTTGTGCGAATCGCTGTAAGGCAGCAGCGCCAGAAAACGCGCGCGCTTGACAGCGGTAGCCAACTGACGCTGGTACTTCGCTTTGGTGCCGGTGATACGGCTGGGTACAATTTTACCGGTCTCGGAAATGTACGCTTTTAAAGTGTCCAGATCCTTGTAATCAATTTCCTTGACACCCTCAGCGGTAAAGCGACAAAACTTACGACGACGAAAAAAACGTGCCATGAGATGCTCCTTCTAAAATCCTGGTAAGCCGAAAAACCGCGAGCTTAGCTCTCGGTCTTTTCCTCGGCAGGTGACTCTTTTGATTCCGCGGCGTCTTTCGCCTGATCAGCCTTGGCAGCCTCGGCGGCCTGACGCTCTTCATAGCGGGTCTTGCGCTCGCGGCTTTCTTTTTCGGCTTTCATGATGAAAGATTCACCAGTCACAGCCTCATCGCGACGAATCACCAGGTTGCGAATGATGGCATCGTTGTAGCGGAAAGTAGTGGTCAGCTCGTCCATAGCTTCGTTGCTGGCTTCAACATTCATCAGCACATAGTGTGCCTTGTGAATTTTGTTGATAGGGTAAGCCAGCTGGCGACGACCCCAATCTTCCAGACGGTGCACTTTGCCACCATCCTTTTGCAGGGTCTGGGTGTAGCGCTCGATCATACCGGGCACTTGTTCGGACTGGTCCGGATGGACCATAAAAACGATTTCGTAATGACGCATGTTACGCTCCTTACGGGTTAAAGCTACCCGCAGCGCGGTGTAGCAAGGAACATGGCCGCCCCGCAACACAGTGGAACGACCGGCTAAATTTTGAGGGTGCGAATTCTAGTGACTCTTTGGGGGAAAAGCAAGGGGCTTCTTTGGATTATTCCGCGCTTTGCCGATTCCTCATGGTGCGGGTCTGACGCTCACCCCACGAGTGCTAGCACTGGCGGGACTGACGCTGGCGCACCACCTCAAACAGGCAGATCCCCGTCGCCACCGACACATTCAAACTGCTGACCACCCCCGCCATAGGCAGTTTCACCAGAAAGTCACAGCGCTCGCGAGTAAGACGCCTGAGGCCACTGCCTTCTGCGCCGAGCACAATGGCCGCAGGGCCGCTAAAGTCCACATTAAAAACGTTCTGCTCGGCCTCGCCCGCTGCACCGTAAACCCACACCCCCAGCGCTTTTAGAGCGTCCAAGGTGCGGGCGAGATTGGTCACCCTGACCAGGGGTACGGACTCCGCCGCCCCACAGGCCACTTT
>PDSN01000089.1 GCA_002748505.1 Gammaproteobacteria bacterium
TGGCTTGAAAAGTATCCACCACTGCCGGGCTGAACTGATGCAAGTGCTCAGGGCTAAACGCAAAACGATTGCCTTTGGGGTCGGTCTCGACATAAATCGTCGCACCCAACGCCTCGCCCTTTTCTACGGTTTGCAGGGTCTCGCCATCCAAAAAAGCATTGATGGCGTAAAAGCGTTTATGGTTGTGTTTTAATCGGCCAATAATCGCACAACCCAGCGGCTTGCCCTTGTGATAATTCACCGTGTAAGTCTCTAAAACAGCCTCGCCTTCGGGTGAATAGTCAATTTCCGGTTTTTCCTGAGCATCCACTTGCTGTTGGTAGGCCGCGCTGGAACAGGGCTGCCAGTTCGAGCATGGCGCGGTGGAATAAATGCCCACGGAGTGTTTGGACATCCAGCCGCCATTGCCATACGCCAGACCAAAACTGCCGGGGTCTTTACGCAGGGTGTGGGCAAGTTCGGCAATGCCGTGCATGGTGTAGTTATTGCCCGGCCCGCCAAAAAAGGGCAATCCGCCGGTTTGGGTGAGCGGACGCGGGTCATCTGCAGCGATACCTAAAACCCCGCGCGCTTCACTGACCACGATGGGAAAACAACTGTAAATATCGAAATGCTGAATGTCGTCGCTGTGTTTTCCCGCCTGTTCAAGTGCACCCAGTAAAGCCTGCTGCATCGCTTTTGACTGACCCAGCTTGGGGCGTTCCAACATCACCCGCTCTTTGGTATCGGTATAGCCGTGCAGATACAGCCACTTGTCTTCAGCGATGCCAAGCTCCCGCGCCTTGGCAACGGTAGTCAACAACAGTGCCGCACCCTGGTTCACGCCGTCTTTTGCAATCACGGCTTTGGGGTATGGCGATACCAACAGCCGGTTTTTTTCCGTCACGGTCATTAATTCTTCTGCGCTGTAACGCTTTGGAAACATCGACAGCGGGTTTTGCTCGGCCACTTCGGTAAACGGCGCAAACACTTCGCCCATGGCTTGCTGATAAGTTGCCAGGTCTTGCCCCAGTTCTTTACGGCGCGCATTCTCCATAAGACCGTAAAACTGCATCGGCGTCATTAAATTGTGCTCGAACTCAAGCCGGGTAAGCAGGTGATTGCCATCGCTGCGGCCGCGGTTTTCCAACTGGCCTTCGATCTCCTCGTGCCAGTTGAGCTTGACGCCCTGGCGCGATGCGGCCCTGATATTGGCGATTGCCTCGGCGCCAGTGAGTAACACCAGCTCGCATTCACCCGCGTTCAGTTTTTCGAAAAACTCACCCACCAGCTTTTGCGGCGACTGTCCGCCCACTATTTCATACACCGCCTGCTTAGGCGTGGCATTGATTCGCTTGGCCACCGCGCGGGGAAAGTTGTCGGGCATACCGAGTGGACAGTTCGACATAGGAAAGGAATCAGCGAAGGTACGCACCGCCGCCACCACGTCAATCGCCTCGGCAAGATTGGCTGCGCCTGCGTCCTGCAAGGCCAGCGCCGCAGCCTTCGCGGCGATATCGGCGTGAGATGAGGCCTGGGTCAAATCATCGGGAACGGGCTCGGTCACCTGACCCACGCCAACCAGTATTGGGGTTTTGCCATCTATATTGCTCACCTTGCGCTCCTCCTGTGATTAGCTGTGGCAGGAATTGATTTCGCGATTTTGTACCAGGCATTATCAAACTGACAGTGATTTTTGCCCCAGCCTGGCACTTTGTTATTTTTCGCTCATTAAGTTGGCAGTTGTTGCCAATGTATTTTTCCTTAGAGCACCTAAGATGCCCCTACCTCACTCAAAAGAGCAACGGAACTCATCATGGCACTCACCTTTGACACAGCAAGGCTACACAACCCCGCCCTGCAAGAAACTCACCATCAGTGGCGCGAGCAACTGCGCCGCTTTATCGACAAAGAAATCAGCCCCTATGTGGATGAGTGGGACGAACAGGGCTTTCTGCCGGAAGAGCTGTGGGCCAAGGCCGCCGAATTTGGCCTGCTGGGTATCGGCTATCCCGAGGAATACGGCGGTTTATCCGCTGGCATAGACATCCACCATGCCAACATCGTCTCCGAAGAACTGGCTCGCACCAGCCTGGGCGGTCTGCCCTCTTCTTTGCTGTCCCACGGCATCGGCATGCCGCCGGTGGTGGCCTTTGCCAATGAAGCGCTCAAACAGGAAATCATTCCGCCGGTGCTCGCAGGTCGCAAACGTATTTGTCTGGCCATCACCGAACCTTCCGGTGGTTCTGATGTAGCGAATTTACAAACCACTGCCGTGCGCGACGGCGATGACTACATCGTAAACGGCAGTAAAACCTTCATATCCGGCGGCATGGGTTCACACTGGGCCACTACCGGTGTGCGTACCGGCGGTGAGGGTGCGGCGGGCGTCTCTGTTTTGGTCATCCCCCTCGATGTGCCAGGCGTAAGTCGCACGCCACTGGATAAAAAACAGGGCTGGTGGTGTAGCGATACCGCAACGCTTTACTTTGACAATGCGCGTGTGCCCGCCAGCAATCTACTGGGCGCAGAAGGTCACGGCTTTTTGGTGATTGCCAACAACTTTAACGCCGAGCGCCTGGCAATGGCGGTGATGATGGAAGCCAGCGCCCGAGTGTGTTTGGAAGAGGCTGTCAACTGGGCCCAAGAACGCAAAACCTTTGGCAAACGCCTGGCCGATCATCAGGTTATTCGCCATAAAATCACCCAGATGAAACAACGTATCAATTGCTGCCAAACCTATATCCAGCACTGCAGCAATGCGGTAGCAAATGGCACTGCGGATTTCGGCGACCTCGCCTTATTAAAAGTGCAGTGCAGCGAAACCATGGAGTTTTGCGCCCGCGAAGCCATGCAGATTTTAGGTGGTATCAGTTATATACGCGGCAATAAAGTTGAGCGTATTTACCGCGAGGTGAGAGTCAACGCCATCGGCGGCGGCTCTGAAGAAATCATGCGGGATTTAGCCTCAAGAGCCTACGGTCTTTAAGCTTAGAAGTTTTAAGCTGAGCTGGGCGCAACAGTTGTTGTGTTGCGCCCCTGCTGAGACGACGTAGAT
>PDSN01000090.1 GCA_002748505.1 Gammaproteobacteria bacterium
TGAATCACACTCAAGCCCCCAGCCCATCCTGTCAATCAGTTTCGAGGTCAGACTCAGGCCAAAGCCGAAGCCCAGATCATCACGATAACCGCTTTCCCTCTCCTCATTAAGGATATGTATCCTGCTCCCCTCCATGGAAACAGAGACACGCCCCCTGGAGCTGTGCTGAAATGCGTTACGGATCAGATTGGATAAAACAATGCGCAGGGGTGCCTCCGCTGTTTTCACGGTACAGGGGAACAGGCTGAGTTGAAGTTTTATGTTTTTCCCCCGCAGCAGAAAGGCCAATTCCCTGATGATCTCCCTGACAAGACGATCCACCCTCAGCTCGGTCTCGGGAGGCGGCTCCCCGGACTTGCGGCCCACCCAGAGCAGGGTCTCGACAAGCATTTTCATGTTTTCCGAAGCGCGGTCAAGCCGTCTGACCGATCTTTCCTGTAACTTCAGCCGTTTTTCCGGCTCAAAACGCTGGAGTTTTTTCAGTACCTCTGTGTTCTGGGAGATAACGGTGATCGGTGTGCGCAGCTCATGGCTTGCGTAATGGACAAACTGCTGATCCCTTTCCAGCTGCTCATGTTCTGCACGTATTTTTGCGTGCAGCATTGCCGCCAGCTCATTGAGTTCACGAAAATGAAAATCGGGAGGCACCTCTCTGATCCGCTCTGAATCAAGACCGCCTGCCCAGCTGTTCAGGGAGATCATGGGCTGGGAAACGGCCCGCATAAAAAACCAGAACATAACGGCGACACCGATTCCTATCAGGCAGCTGAGTACAATAAGAAAGCGAATATTTTTGTTGGAATTCCACCCCATAACCCCCAGAGGTGTACTAAAACCCGACCACTGACTCACATAATAAATCTGCCCCTCTTTCTCGACAGCCATAACGTAATAGTCGGTTCCGCTGCGGGAAAGACGGGGTTTCCTGGCTATATACAGCTCGTTGGAGGGCGGCACAGGCGTAGGAAAAACCCGCGTAACCCCAGGCGGCATGAATTTCCAGTTTGTGGTTATCCTGTAGGTACCCCAATATTCGACATCCTTTCTTTTTTCGCCCGGCGCAGAGTGATGAAAGTTCTCCACTGTCACCGCCATATTATCCATAATGGCATGGGCGACCCCCATGCTGAAAAAGCGGGCACTCAAAAAGGAATAGCCAAGGACAAGCAAGCCGCTCAGGGAGAAAAAGGCGAGAACAACAACAGTTTTGATACTCAGCTCCCGCAGCCTTGATCCCGGCCTAGTCGTCATCCGCCTTATCATCTTCCTTGTAAATGGCAAAGCCATGCCTGGAAATGGTGTGAATCAGCTTCTCCTCAAAGGGGGCGTCAACCACCCTGCGCAGATGGTGCATCTGCACCTTCAGGCTGTTGCTTGCGGGCAGATCATCCCCCCATACCGCGTCTTCAAGCTCACAACGGGGCACAACATTGGGCGATGCCCGCAGCAGGGTCTCAAGCAGCTTCCAGAGGATAGGGGTTATCTTCAAGGGCTGTTTTGCCCTGGTCACGACCTTTGCCATCATATCCATCTGTAAATCTTCACAGCAGAGCTTTTTTATCTGGCCGCTTCTGCGTTTGGCAAGAGCCCGCAGCCTGGCCAGCAATTCCTCCAGGGCAAAGGGTTTGACGAGATAATCATCTGCTCCGGCCCGAAAACCGTCCACCTTGCTTTCCAGGCTGTCCCTTGCTGTCAGCATCAGAATCGGTGTGTCATCACCTTTTTCCCGCAGCTTCTTGCAAAGCGAGAGCCCGTCAAGACGGGGCAGGTTAAGATCCAGCATAATGACCTGATAGCGATTTTCAAGGGCAAGTACCAGCCCGCGCTCCCCATTGAGGGCGTGGTAGCAGACTATCCCTTCCAGCTCCAGATATTCGCATACTGTCTCTGCAAGATCATGGTTATCTTCGACAAAAAGTACGTTCACCGGTAAATTCCCGCTGCGCTCATTGCGTATCCTGCCTGTTTACACCGTGTAACAGCTCGTTGATCTCGTTTTTCATGGTTTCCCTGTCCGGGTTTTCATCCTCAAGGCGGCGGGCCAGCGCCGAAAGGCCGGAAAGCAGCGCCGCCCTGTCAGGGTTGCTCCCCTCCTGCATCACTTCCATGCAGGCATTAAGAGGCCCTTCCAGCCGGGTAAAATAATCATCCCTGCGAAAAACAATTCTCTGCTCGGGAAAGACCCCGCGGGAGGCATCGTCCAGCAGCTTCTCCAGCTTTTCCATCATCCCGGCAATACGCCTGCTTCTCCTGAAACTGCAATACGAGGACGCAGCAGTTATCACCACCAGCGAAACAACCATATACCCCGCCACGGCACTGTTATGACTATAGGCAGTGGAACCATCGAGAATCATAAGATAAAACCAGATGAGCAGACAAAAAGACAGAATCAGCATCAGACTGTTTGCAAGTATGGTTACCATCACCTGGCCAAACTGATACCTGCCATTGACGATATACCTGCGCCTGCTCCTGCCTCCCTTCTTCACAGAACAGCCTCCACCACCGCTATATATTTTTTGGAAAGCTCTATCCCGTTCATCCCCGCAAAGCGCCTGCGGTACTCCTCACCGGCGGGGCCGGCAAAATCCATCGTCTTCCATATCAGATACGGCTTGCCCTTACGCTGTTCAAAGCCATAACCCCTGACGGCGATGGTGTTCACCGCATCTTCCTGAGTAACCTCCATGGTTATGTCCTTTTTCCCGCGGTCAAGCTCAATATCCGTTATCCTGCCAAAATCCTCCCCCAGCCCCACCGCGCCTTTTATCTTTCTGTTAAGGATAAAAAGCACTGCGGCCTTGGTGCTGAAATATCTCTGTCGCAATCTCTTGAATCTGCTGCTGGTCTTTTTAATCTCCATCCTCTCACTCCCCGGAATCAATACGGCCCCGCCTTGCAGCCAACGCTCACGGCCCGCTTTTAGTCATATCATCATCCGTGCCGAATCTGCCGTCATTTCCGGCACTAATCAGTCTGTAGGATCTGCCGTCAGCGGACAATTTGGCAGATCTGTCGTTGCAGCGGTAACAGCACCCACAGCCATCAGCATCCCCATGGCCATATTATTCATCGCCATCCACTCCCCGCATTTTCAGGCTCCCCCGGATAATCATGCCTGCTGTATCCCGCTCCCCCCTTTCGCTTCACCTCGTTTCAGTACAAGCCAGCCGACAGGGAGCAGGGCCAGAACCAGCCCCTGGCCGATAATCGTCTCCCTAGTCGGGAAAATCCCCAGCCAGGTAACCATGGGCCATCCTTCAAGCCTGGTGGTCCCGATCATTGCCGCCACCTGCAGTTCCATAATCCCCTGCCCGGTAAAGGAAAAGGCCATAACAAAGAGCAGTACCGCTGTTGCCCCGAAAAACAATCCCAGGGGAAGGCGTATCGAGGCAAGTTTTACCAGGCCATAGACAATAAAAAGGGCAACAAGCGCCGCCGCCATTCCCACCCAGACAGCATCCATATGGCCCTCAGCACCGGAGATCAACGCCTGATAGAAGAGAATAGTCTCCGCCCCCTCCCGAAAAACCGCAAGAAAGGCAACAAAGCCAAGGGCAAACAGGCTCCCCCGGCCAATGGCCTGATCCATTTTATCCCTGATAAAGGCCTGCCATTTATCGGCATCCCTCTTAGCGGTGAGCCAGTAGCTCACATAGACAAGAACCAGTGCTGCAACAAGCATGGTGATTCCTTCCATGGCCTCCCGATTGGCACCGCTGGCAGTAACCAGACTGTTTAATGCCCAGGCTGCGCCGATACTGGCCAGGAGGGCCCAGCCAACGCCATGATAGATAACCCTGACCTTGTCCGGGTATCCAGAGCGGTTGAGATAGGCGATAAGCGCGGCCACCACCAGCATGGCCTCCACTCCTTCCCGGAACAAAATCAGGAAGGACTGCATCATCCGGCCCCAGAAACTCTGGCCCTCGGTGGAATACTGTTCGTCTGCATAATGAAGATCCTTCTTTAAGGCCGCCCAGGTCTTCTCCAGTTCCGCCTTATCCTCTCCCCGCATTGCCTGGGAGATGGCAAGGGAAAACCGGGACTCTATCTGCAGCATAAAGGCATTATCCTTCAGACCAAGGGTAAATTCCATGCCGCTGGTTTCAAAAACATCGAAGTACAACCTGGAAAAAAGATTGCCGGTGACAACGCCGTTTGCGGGCAGATACTCCGCCATGGCCTCATCCCCCCGTTCGACAATCTCTGCCACCACCGGGCCGTAATCCTCTGTTACCCCCTGGGCACCAACAGCCAGGGAAGGCAGAACGCAGAGGAAAAACACCGCCAGAACCAATAATCGTCTCATTTTCATAACCCAAATACAACCTGTTGAAATTACAAACTTAAATACAAAATCCGGCAGCTGCTCAGGTCATGGAAATAAACCGCTCCACCTGCCGCCTGAAAACAGCCCGGTTTTCAGGTGTATCCTCACCGCAGTAGCGGATATCAATATACCTGCCGGCAATATCCCGCACCGCTGTCTCCAGTTCCGGCCTGGCAGCAACAACCCGGGCCAGATACTCCCCTGGACATTCGCAGTCTTCCTTGCCCAGATCAAACTTCTTCTCCATCCGGGTACAAAACCGCCGCCAGCTCCTGGTAAACCGGTCAACCTTCTCGCGGCCGCGCCACCAGGCAACGCCAAGATAGAGCAGCAGGAGCAGCACCACCCCGGAGATTCCGGTAATCAGCATATCCAGCCAGTTATCTCCCTTGAGGCCGACACCCTTGAGCAGCTCCATCTGCTTATCCGGGTCATAGTTAATTACCCATTTCTGCATATCCCCAAAAAGGCTCGATAGATCAGGCAGCTGCCAGCCAGATTCCTTTTTCGGACGGGGTTTCACCTCTGCCGGTTTGTTCTCCTTAGCGGTTTCCTCGCGGAGGGCAGGCTGAACCTGGGGCTGTTGTTTTATCTCAACGGTATTTTTTTCTTCTTTTACCCCGCATCAGCATCACAAGGCTGCCCGCCAGATACTCGGCACCGCCGTTCTTCTCATCAAAGAAATACCTGTCCAGCATATCCGGGCCGGGTTCCAGCAGATAGCCGTCATCATAGCTGTAATCCCCCTGCCTCAGCTGCACCAGGGCCTCATGCACAATCTTTTCGGGGTCGCCATACTTTGCGGCAAGCTCTTCTCCCAGCCTTTTCAGGCGGGGATTGGTGCCTTCCGGCCAGGCCAGGGCACGGGCACGTTTTTCCCCCTTAAGCACATCGCCAAAGGTGAAATCGAGATACGAGGCCAGCTCCAGCTTAGGTTCATGGTCATCAATTCTTCTGATGGAAAGCAGCTGGGCATCACCGGAGATAAAACATTCCGGCCCCGGATGTGCGGGCAGATCAAGGGCATAAAGCCACCGCCCGCCATTGGGCATTACCCGCAGACTGTATTTGACAAGATTGGCCCTGTTTCTGACCAGACGCGCATAGTGGGCCGGATTTTTTACCGAAGCAGCAAGGAGGGTATTGCGATCATCCCAGCCTTCCGGCAGCGTCCAGACCTCACCGTCAAAATCATAAAAAACCGGGCCGCGCCAGTAGAGCTGGCTCTTGAACGGAGGCGGCCCTGCAAACTCGGCAACCACAACATTCTGGTTATCTTCCTGTTTCGCCCGGCTTATACCGCCCGGCTGCAGGGATTTTACCTTTCCAAAATCCCCGTCCCCCCGGTTCATCATCGCCTTTATGGGCAGCCCGAAGGCCAGGCCAATATCCCAGATCGGCCCCGGAATACGGGGAAAGGTCATAAACAACAGCAGCATCAGCGGCATCCCCAGCACAAACAGCAGCCCCGCCCTTTTCAGCAGAAAGCCGCTTCGCGCAGCCGACTGATCCATATGGATGGCAATCAGGCTCACGGTAAGGGCAAAGACCACCACCAGCATATGCACCAGGCTGAGCAGGGTCTCCCAGTACAGCGCACCCACCGCCGCCAGAATAACTGCCGCAAAGATAAGCAGCAGATAATCCCTCCGGGTGGAGGATTCCCCCCATTTCAGAAAGACCACCGCAATAAAAAAGCAGAGCACCGCCTCCCCTGAAAACCAGCTCTCAAAGCTGAAATAAATCCCGCAGCCCACCGCAGCAAGCAGCCCATAGGTAATGAGCCTTGCGTACAGCGATTTGCGCCATTCCCCGGTGAAATGCAGCCCGCCGCCGACAAGGGCGACACCGGCAGTCCACAGGGGCAGGTTAAAAAATGACGGCAGCGCCGAGAGAACAAGGGTCAGCAGGACCCAGTAATGATATCTGCTCACAATCCCGCCTTCCAGCCTCTCTGTGACTCGCCTTCCTCCTCTTCCCTGGTGCCGTACAGGGCCAGCGCGCCCAGACAATGATGAAGATGCTCCTCCCCCTCTCCCGGTTCAATACGCCTGCCGGGGAGCTGGAGGCCAAATTCCCGCTTCTTTCTGTGGGCATCAAGGGCCCAGCTACAAAGCTGGGAAAGCTTTTCCTCAATCCCCGCTGCGGCAACATCTTCCCAGCGGAGCCAGAGAGCAGGCTGCCCCTGACCGCCGTCAAACTCCCTGGTATAGAGTTCATCAAACCGGGCAAAGGCCTTCCAGGAAATTCTGGAAAGCGGATCGCCGGGAGAATAACGGCGCATATCGGTATAGGTCCCGGATTCCGCCCGCAAATGGGCCATA
>PDSN01000091.1 GCA_002748505.1 Gammaproteobacteria bacterium
AAACTGGGGAAATTACCAACCCTAATTTACTGCAAATGGGTCAAAATTAAGTTGGTGATTTAGACAAAAAGTGGGTCAATTTTTAATTGGTGTTGACACCCACGGGCGTGGGGAAGACTTGCAACGGCCTTACATATATCAGCAAGGTCAAGAAACACCCCCACGGGCGTGGGGAAGACTGATACCCTTTTCCATTTACGTTTTTCTAAAATAGAAACACCCCCACGGGCGTGGGGAAGACCAGGAAATTCAGGTAGCGGAAAAGACTCCGTTAGAAACACCCCCACGGGCGTGGGGAAGACCACAGTATCACAACAACCGTTTGATAGCTGCTAGAAACACCCCCACGGGCGTGGGGAAGACGGCAGCCATGCCCCGCTGGTGCATCGATGTTGGGAAACACCCCCACGGGCGTGGGGAAGACCCGTCCACCGGGGAAGAAATCACCTTCCGTCCGGAAACACCCCCACGGGCGTGGGGAAGACCTTCCTTGACAATATCAAGAAACTCGGTGAGGAGAAACACCCCCACGGGCGTGGGGAAGACACAATAGCTGAAGAAGTTTATGAGGTGATGGTGGAAACACCCCCACGGGCGTGGGGAAGACGAGTGAAACCCGAAGCAAAGAATTTTGGTGTTAGAAACACCCCCACGGGCGTGGGGAAGACTGTCTTGATCCCGCCCAAAATCTACTAGACCCAGAAACACCCCCACGGGCGTGGGGAAGACTGAGTAGCCTTAACACAGTCAACAAAACAAGCGGAAACACCCCCACGGGCGTGGGGAAGACGCTAACACTATTGTTTATAGTCCTTTTTTCATAGAAACACCCCCACGGGCGTGGGGAAGACCCTTGTTGTTCTGAAAATTGCTGTTTTTGTGCAGAAACACCCCCACGGGCGTGGGGAAGACTGGCACCGTCTGCCGCTATGTCAAAGATCGTGAGAAACACCCCCACGGGCGTGGGGAAGACTTCCTTGTTGCTGTGACTCCATAGTACCTTACAGAAACACCCCCACGGGCGTGGGGAAGACTCCGAACCAAACTGAAAAAGAAGAACATAGCGCAGAAACACCCCCACGGGCGTGGGGAAGACTTCCTTCAAGCATAGAAACCTCCATAAAAAAAGGAAACACCCCCACGGGCGTGGGGAAGACTGAAACTTTCCGCCAGAATAGAGAGAGGGGAGAGAAACACCCCCACGGGCGTGGGGAAGACAGGAGTTAAAGTGGTATGAGGTAACAATAATCGGAAACACCCCCACGGGCGTGGGGAAGACCCGTAAGAATCAACATCGAAGCAATGAAGACCAGAAACACCCCCACGGGCGTGGGGAAGACAAAAAATGAACATCGCCCATTTATCACAAAAGAGAAACACCCCCACGGGCGTGGGGAAGACGCCGTTCTCTAACTTTTGTCATTAAGTACGTGGGAAACACCCCCACGGGCGTGGGGAAGACTGGAGAAGACTCTGCCAACAAAAGCTTGAATCAGAAACACCCCCACGGGCGTGGGGAAGACCTGAATGGGGTACGCCATCCACTGCATAAACCAGAAACACCCCCACGGGCGTGGGGAAGACAATGGTCTTGGGAGGGAGATGAGTAAGGCAGGAGAAACACCCCCACGGGCGTGGGGAAGACAGCTATACGGTTGCCGCACCCAGCGGCTTAAAAGAAACACCCCCACGGGCGTGGGGAAGACGAGAGAGTATCACATCGCCTTCTTCGACGTCAAGAAACACCCCCACGGGCGTGGGGAAGACCTTCTTCTCTTGTGCCATTGTCTTCTCCTATGGGAAACACCCCCACGGGCGTGGGGAAGACAAGCAAGAGATATCTGCTGCATCCACCAGAGTAGAAACACCCCCACGGGCGTGGGGAAGACTGGAATCTTTGGTCTTGAGCAAATGATCCAGCGGAAACACCCCCACGGGCGTGGGGAAGACGAACCCAATGGACGGCGGTTGGCAGGAACGCTAGAAACACCCCCACGGGCGTGGGGAAGACCGGGGCATATAGCTTTCCATCTTCCGGCATGGGGAAACACCCCCACGGGCGTGGGGAAGACGCAGCCAATAAAGCGAACAGGTAACATCCTGCAGAAACACCCCCACGGGCGTGGGGAAGACCGACAACGCTGTCAAAAGATCCTGCCTTCAAAGGAAACACCCCCACGGGCGTGGGGAAGACTCTGCCTGGGGCTTTGCCTGAAAAGAGATGTGAGAAACACCCCCACGGGCGTGGGGAAGACGATCCTCCGGAGCCACCGATACACATTCCGCGGGAAACACCCCCACGGGCGTGGGGAAGACGGTATAGATCCTGGCGAGTTGTGCCTGGTGAAAGAAACACCCCCACGGGCGTGGGGAAGACTTCTTCAGTGGGCGCGCTATCTTCCTCTTTCGGGAAACACCCCCACGGGCGTGGGGAAGACCCAGATGGTCTCCTGTCAGTGCCCGCAGCTGCAGAAACACCCCCACGGGCGTGGGGAAGACTGCCCTCCCAGGGCTGAGTTGAGTAAACTTTTGGAAACACCCCCACGGGCGTGGGGAAGACTCTCTCGCCAAAAGAGCGTCATGCTCCTGCGAGGAAACACCCCCACGGGCGTGGGGAAGACTTTGCTCAGGAGGGGGAGTCGGAAACGGAATTAGAAACACCCCCACGGGCGTGGGGAAGACTATCGGAAAACGCCAGAGATAACGGAATAGATAGAAACACCCCCACGGGCGTGGGGAAGACTTCTTCAGTGGGCGCGCTATCTTCCTCTTTCGGGAAACACCCCCACGGGCGTGGGGAAGACAGGGCAACAGGCTTCATGGTCGGATGTAAAGAGGAAACACCCCCACGGGCGTGGGGAAGACTCATAGGCTGCCCAGGCCCAACAGGCGTAACGGGAAACACCCCCACGGGCGTGGGGAAGACAGCAATATATTGTCAAAGACCAGAAATGACAACCCTACAGATAGTGGTTGCTAAAAAATTGACTTTTCTA
>PDSN01000012.1 GCA_002748505.1 Gammaproteobacteria bacterium
AAACAGCTGGCCTATTTAAAACGGCAGGGTTGGCAGTTCTGGTTTTTGTCCGAGGTGTTGCAGGCAAAACAGCTGCCGGAGAAAACCGTGGTTATCACCTTCGACGACGGTTTTGAAGACAACTACACCCAGGCACTTCCTCTGCTAAAAAAATACGACGCAAAAGCCACCCTGTTTTTGGTGGAGCAGCGCAGCGACAACGACTGGTCGAGCAAGAAAAAAGCGCACCACAACGAGGGCGAGCTAATGCGCGAGCCCAAGCTGTCTGACGCGCAGGTTCGAGAGATGCTCGACAGCGGTTTGTTCGAAATTGGCGGCCACAGCCTGAGCCACGCGGATTTTTCCAAATTAAGCCCGGAACAAAAGCGCACAGAGATTGCCACAAGCCGCGCATTACAAACGCAAAAATTCCCCGGCTCTCATCAAAGCTATGCCTATACCTTCGGTATTTACGATAAGCAGGATATGGCTTTAGTACAGGAATTGGGATATCTCGGCGCGGTGACCACCAAAGAGGGCATCAGCGACAACATTGACGCCCAACGCTTCGAACTGCCGCGGGTGAAAGTGGCGGGTAAAAAAGACTTTCTGCATTTTAAGCTATCGTTACGTACGGGGTTTCGCGCCCTGTTTTCCTAGGAAGTATTGTATGGTTCGCACATTTTTCGCATTGTGCCTGCTGCTTGCGGCTGGTTTGTGCAGCGCAGAAACGGGGACAGGTTCGAGCGCAAAGCAAACGCTACGCGAACTTACCGAAACAACGCCCTGTCGCTTAGGTGGCGATGCCGCGCCTTACACGGTGCGCGCGACTTGTCGTTATATGCTGGTGCCAGAAGACCGCAGCAAGCCAGACAGCCCGATGATAAAACTCGCGATAGCCTGGATTCCCGCTGAAACTGCCGACCCCGAACCCGACCCTTTTATTTATGTGGCGGGTGGTCCGGGACAATCTGCACTTGAATCCTACCCCAATTTACACCATGCGCTTGCAGGTGTTCGTGCCAAGCGCAATACCGTGTTGATGGATCAACGCGGCACCGGTGACTCCAATGCCCTGCACTGCGACAGCGCCATGTGGACCGACCCCAGCTTAACGGGCGAGCTGTCCCCTGCGCAGGCTCAGGCTATGGTAACAAGCTGTGTGTCGTCGCTGTCCAGCCGCGCCGACCTGCGCCATTACACCACCACCGAAGCCGTAGCCGATCTGGAAGACCTGCGGTTAGCGCTGCAACTGCCCGCGTGGAATATGCTGGGTGTTTCCTACGGCACGCGGGTGCTGCAACAGTTTGCAAAAACTTATCCGAACTCCGTGCGCAGCTTAATTTTAGACGGTGTTGTCCCCAACGAAGTCAACCTGGGCAACGATCACGCCAGGTTTTTAGATGCGGCGCTGGATGGCTACTTTGAACGCTGTAAGCAACAGGCTCATTGTGCCAAATTAGACCGGCGGGAAATCGCCTCACTGTTACAGGATTTAAAACAAAACCCCAGGAAAGTGCGCTTTCGCCATGCCATCACCGGTAAATGGCAGGAAAACGTATTTCACAACGAACACCTGAGCCTATTGCTGCGCCTGTTTTCCTATCGCCCCGACACTGCGGCGCTGTTGCCTGCGCTTGTCGCACAGGCCAAACGGGGCGAGTTCGACACGCTGGCCGCCCTCGCCTATATGCAAGGCAGCGACTTAAGCAAGCAGATGGCGATGGGTATGTCACTGAGCGTATCGTGCAGTGAAGATGCGGACAAACTGCAAACGCATGACATAGACCAATACTCCATTTTGGGGGAAGAGTTTGCCGCTCACTTAAAGCAGTTGTGTCAATACTGGCCCAAGGGTAACAAGCCCGATGAGTTCAACGAGCCACTTAAAACCAGTGTGCCAGCGCTTGTGCTGTCCGGTGAAAATGACCCGGTGACGCCGCCTGTTTACGGCGCGCAGGTGGCCGCGCAGTTACCGAACAGTCGCCATGTCGTTGCGCCCGGCCAGGGGCACTTTGTGTCGATTGCTGGCTGTATGCCACAAATTATCACCGAGTTTATTGACCATAAGAATGTGAACGAACTCGACACGAATTGCCTTGATCGCCTCTATCCTCTGCCCCTCGCGGTAGATTTATACGGCCCCAACCCCTGATGATTGACACTCATGATTAGCGCATCGAACTTACGCAAAACCTTTAAAGCCAAAAAACAAACCGTGGTGGCGGTCGATAAGGTGGATTTTTCTGCTGCCGATGGCTGTATTACCGGGCTGCTTGGCCATAACGGTGCGGGCAAAACCACCACCCTGCGCATGTTGTATACCCTGATGGCACCCGATAGCGGCCACATCAGTGTGGATGGTTTCGATACCCGACAACAGCCCGCCGAGGTGCGCAAACGCCTGGGTGTTTTGCCCGATGCGCGCGGCATCTATCAACGTCTTAGCGCCAGAGAAAACATCCGCTATTTCGGCAGGCTCTACGGCATGAATGAAACGGCTATTGACCAGCGCACCGCTGAATTGGTCGAAGCCCTGGATATGCACGAAATCATCGACCGGCGCGCCGAGGGCTTTTCCCAGGGTCAGCGCACTAAGACAGCGATTGCCAGAGCAATTGTGCACAACCCCAAAAACATTATCCTGGATGAACCCACCAACGGCCTCGATGTAATGACCACCCGTGCCATGCGCCGCTTTTTGCGCGAGCTGAAGGCCAACGGCCACTGTATCGTGTTTTCCAGTCACATCATGCAGGAAGTGGCGGCACTGTGTGACCATATTGTCATCATCAATGCGGGGAAAGTTGTCACCCAGGGCAGCTTGGATGAACTGCGCGCGCAGGCGGGTACGGATGATTTGGAAGACGCCTTTGTGTATTTTAGCGCGGAGTAAACCATGAAGGACTTTTTTACCGTCTTAAAAAAAGAACTCATCGATGTGTTTCGCGATCGACGTACCTTATTTGTCGCCTTTGTGATTGGCCCCGTGCTCACCCC
>PDSN01000092.1 GCA_002748505.1 Gammaproteobacteria bacterium
CGTCCCCTTTTACGCCTCAGCCTCCGTCCCCTTTTACTCGTCCCCTTTTACTCCATTACCCCCGTCCTTCGCTTACGTTCTCCCCTTTTACGTTGACCTTCATCGTGCCGCAAACACCGCAGCGAGGTTTTTCCGTATAGCTGCTCCAAGCCCCGAATCAACTTCAAGCTGCGAAAGCCGTCAAACCACTGGTGAAAATGCCGCAAAAAACTCTGCCGGTCGGCGCTTTGCTGGCGGCAGTGTTCCAGGGCTTTGTCTATGCCCAATGCGGTCAATTGCTCGACTAAGACATCGCGCAGTTCCCTATCGACCTCGCTGAACACGCTTGCCAAGGTATTGTTCTTATCAAATAGATCCCCGGCGCTATCGAGTACGGCTTTAAGTCCATCAAACACGCGTTCATCGTAAAAGATCTCGGCACTGTCCAAGTCATCCTGCGCCAGCAGCGCCTTTACCGCCGGGCCGGTGCCAAAGGGCACGCGGTCGGAATCTCGCGGCGCGATGCGTATTGGCTGGCCATCCAAAGATGCCGCCGGTTTTAGTTTGGCCAGTTTGTTGAGCAGGTAAAAGTCCTCTGCGCCGGCGCGTTTGGGGAAGCCGCGTACCTTGGCATAACAGTCTGCACTTACGGCCATAGCGCTGCCCAGAGTGTGAAAAGCATAGGGCGAGCCGGCGCGCTTCAGGCCGTTTACGTATTGGTACAGGCGACGCTCATAAACCTGTGTGGCCTGGGCAATACGGTAGTGAGCGTGGTGCATGGGTAGTTGTTCGTGGGTGTAGGGAAATACCGCAGCACTAAAATGCTGGGCCCTTGGCAGGCGCGAGAAATAATCCTCAGGCAGGCGGGCATCTGCATCGGTGCAGCAAATCCAATCGCTGGCGATACAACCTTGCAGAATCCATTGCAGCGCCGAGTCACAGCCGAGCTTCCGCGCCGCACCAACGCCCTGTTGCGCGGGTGTCGCACCCACCTGGCGTTCGCGGTCAATCAGCAGCAGGTGATTGTTTGCGCCCAGCGAAAACAGGTTTGCCGATAGATGACTTGGGGGCAGGGCGTGTATTGCATCGCGCAGGGGCTTGTTGCTGTTTGTATCAGTATCGCTTTCCGGCCTATTCAATACCACGATGACAAGCAGACCTTGCTGTGATTTGCAGAAGGCCTGCAAGTTGTGAATAAACGCAGGGCTTTCCCTGTAAGCAGGGATGACCAAGACATTCTGCCACGCAGTGCTCAGTTGCTGTGGAGCATCGGGCAATGGCGTTTCACCATAGCGCGTCAAATATTTTTGCCAGAGGATATGGGTCTTTTGCATTATGCTCGCGTTGTTGCTGCGGTCGGTAAGCATTTTTTTATGTGCCACAAAACGTGCGCAGCACCTTTTCTTCGTCGCTGGCAGCGTGGGCATAGTGCCAGGTGGTGTCACTGTAGGTAAAGGGGGTGGCGGTGGCGTCGGCAAGCGCGTGAAAAGGTTGAAAATCACCGTTCTCTGCCGCTTCGATCACCGCCTGAATACGGTGATTACGCGGAATAATCAGCGGGTTGGCCTGCTTCATTGCCCGCAGACTTGTGGCGGCTTGTCGATTCTGTGAAAGACGGCTTTGCCAGCGCGCAAGCCAGGGTTTAAATGCATCGCTGAACGTAAACAGGTTCTCGCTGGCAGGTGAAAAAGCCGCTTTGGGGTCGGCCAGAGCGGTAAGACGAATATGGGCGTTGCTGTAATCGCAGGTTTCATCAAGCAGTAGTTGCTGAAACTCGTGCAGCAATGCGGTGTCGTTTTTATCGCTGCCATCGAGTCCCAGTTTAGCCAGCGCACCGCGTTGGTAATGGGCGCTGAATTCAGCGGGAAACGTGTCTAAAATGGCTTGTGCCTCACCGAGAAGGCTTTGCGGATCGCCCTCGCAGGCCGGCAGCAGAGCCTGCGCAAGCATGGCGAGATTCCAGTGGGCAATGCCAGGTTGTTGATCAAAGGCGTAGCGACCCTGATGGTCAATAGAACTGTACACCGTGTGCGGGTCAAAGGCCTCCATAAAGGCGCAGGGGCCGTAATCTATGGTTTCACCGCACAGTAGCATATTGTCGGTGTTCATCACCCCGTGGATAAACCCCACACACTGCCATTTTGCAATTAAGCGGGCTTGTGCTTTCAGCACAGCTTCCAATAAGCCCAGCGCGGGATGCTCAGCGTCGCCTGCTTCGGGGTAGTGGCGCTTGATACAGTAATTGACCAGCGTTTTCAGGGCGTTTACATCGCCGCGCGAGGCGACGTATTGTAGTGTACCCACGCGAAGATGACTGCTGGCTACGCGGGTTAAAATAGCGCCGGGGAGAGCGCGATCACGAATGACTGTCTCGCCGGTGCTGACCGCGGCCAGGGCGCGAGTGCTGGGAATCCCCAGGGCGAACATGGCTTCGCTGACAATATACTCGCGAAGTACCGGGCCCAGCGGCGAGCGGCCATCGCCATTGCGGGAAAATGGCGTACGTCCCGCACCTTTGAGTTGCAAATCAAAGCACTGGCCGTTTTTAGTGCGTAACTCACCAAGCAAAATGGCGCGACCATCGCCGAGTCGTGGGCTCCAATGGCCGAATTGATGGCCGGCGTAGGCGGTGGCGATGGGTCTGGTGTTGTCGGCCAGGGCGTTTCCCGCAAGTGTCAGCAGGGCCTGGTCGCTGTCAAACCAATCTGCGTCAATATCAAGTTCAGTTGCCAGCGCTTTGTTGCGGCGTATCCAGGCGGGTTGCGCTACGGGTGTGGGGCGTTGTGATACGCTGAACACTTCGCCCTGTTCACTGTAGCTGTGCTCAAGTCTCAATGGATTTTTCGCTCATTTCACAAAGACCGTTAAATACCAGTTCTTTGTAACTGATCATGCCGATGATCTGGCCATTTTCTTCCACCGGCGCCCTGGTCAGCCCAAAGTGGTCAAACAGGCGGGCACAGTATCGCACGTCCATGTCTGGATCTACGCTGATGACCGGTTTTGACATCACCTCGTAGACGTTGACACGATTCACCGAACGGTCTCTGGCCAGTACCATTTTCGCGATGTCCGCCAGCAAGATAATGCCAAAGGCATCGCGCTCATTGCGTTTTTTGACAATCAGTGCAGAGACATTATTAGTCTGCATCACCTCTAAAGCCTCGGCGATAGAAGCTGAGCGCTCAATCATGATAACTTCGGGTTTCATGGCATCGCGCGCTGCGATGAAGTGATAGTGCATTACAATAGCTCCTCAACTTTAGTGGCCAGTTTTTCCACCTGGCTGATTACGCCTACGGCATCTTCTATGTCGATTTGCACTGCGATACCCGAGCCGGGTTTTTGGTCAAATTCGCCGACTTTGGCAATTTCCTCAATAATATAGCGCGAAAGGTGTTCCTCCACCATGAACAGAATAACATCGCGCTGGGTTTCCAGTGTCATGCCAAAAAACGTGGTGGTTTTTTCCAGACCCTCGCCGCGTGCGTTGGGAATGATAGTTGCACCTGTTGCACCAGCCTCTCTGGCGCGATCTACTACGGCACTGGTTTTGTTGTCTGTAACGAACGCGATGATCAGTTTAAAGTGCATTTTTGACCTCCTGATTTTGCTGTGGCTTTACGCCGTCCCTTGCGGATCTTGACTTGCGCCCTGCCAGCCATTCAGAAAGCTGAGCATAAGCCATAACGGTGATTATTGGAAACAAGCTGGCAAAGGCAATAAGACCAAAGCCATCGATTAGCGGGCTGCGCCCGGGTACTGTTTCGGACAAGCCAAGCCCGAGTGCAGCCACCAAGGGAACCGTGACTGTGGATGTGGTTACGCCGCCGGAGTCATATGCCAGCGGTACGATAGTTTTAGGCGCAAAAAAGGTCTGCACGATGACCACGACATAACCGGTGATAATGTAGTAGTGGATCGGGTCGCCCACCACAATGCGGTAACAGCCGAGGCTGATACCGATGGCGACGCCAATGGCGACCGCCACGCGCAGCCCCCATACGCTGATGGTGCCACCGGAGACTTTGCTGGCCTCAAGGGCTACGGCGATCAAAGACGGTTCGGCAATGGTGGTAGAAAAACCAATCAGAAAGGCAAAAATATAGACCCAGTAATAATCCTGCCAATTGACGCCCTGCGCTATGGTCGCTGCCTCTGCCACGCCGTGCACAAAACCCGGCGCGGTGAGTTGCTCCGCCATCAGTCTACCCAGGGGAAACAAGCACATTTCAAGACCAACCAGAAAGAAGGTCAACCCCGCCAATACCCAGCCAAAGCCGGTGATGACTTTAGCGGTATCAGGCGGCAGGCGTTTGGTAATGGCAAATTGAAAGCCGAAGATAATTGCGGCGATGGGTAGTATGTCGCGACAAGTTGCCAGTCCGATGTGAGCCAGCTCTGAAACTAAATTCATGTGATAGCAATCCCGTACAGCATGACAAAAATGATGGGGTACAGTGAGGCGAAGGCGATAAGCCCAAAGCCATCGAGCATGGGGTTTCGCTCCTTGATGGAGCTGGCCAGCCCCACCCCGAGTGCGGTGACAAGTGGCACGGTAATAGTCGATGTGGTCACACCGCCAGAGTCGTAGGCAATACCGATAATCTCACGCGGAGCAAACGCTGTGACTATCACCACCACGATATAGCCACCGGCGATCATCCACTGCACAGACCAGCCTCTTAAAATACGTAAAACGCCCACGACGATGGCCAATCCGACCGAGGCGGCTACGGTGATACGAAGCCCGGTGGCATAGCGGCTTTTGCTGAGGTCAGTGTCTGCAATCATATTGCCGTTTGCTGCGACTTCGGCGGCTTCTGACGACACGGCAATAAGCGCGGGTTCCGCGATGGTTGTGCCAAAGCCCAGGGCGAAGGCAAATATCATCAGCCAGGTAACCGAGCCTTTTCGGGCTAATGTGTTGGCCATGGTTTTGCCAATGGGAAACAGCCCCTGTTCCAGGCCGTAGATGAACAGGGTTAAGCCCAGGACAACAAAGACCACGCCAACAAATAGTTCGATGGTATTAGGCAGAGGTTGTTTTAGTACGAAGAGCTGAAAAAACAAGATAACCAAAACAACCGGCAGCAGGTCACGGACGCTGCCCAGCATGGCTTCGCCGAGTCTTCGAATAACGGTAGAGTTAATCATACAAAGTCCACGGTTTTTGGTCGTTAGTGGGGCTTGCCACATCGTCTACGTCGCTGTGCGGTCAACTAAGCGTATCCGATGTGCACAGGTATAATACCAGGTTTGGTATTATTGCAGCGGATTTAGTCCGTTTCTCCCGAAATCGCACCGTATTGTTCGGAGTCATGGTACGCAGCGTGTCGCTAAATTCGCACGTTCAGCAATTCCCGTGCATCCCGTGCCAGATCTTCCTGGAAATCAGGGTGTGCGATGGCGATTAAATCCCGGGCGCGTTCGGCTATGGACTTGCCGCGTAGTCTGGCAACGCCATTTTCGGTGACAACGTAATGCACATGTGCACGAGTCGTTACTACGCCTGAGCCCGCCGCCAGCGTTGGCACAATACGCGATATCGTGCCACCTCTTGCGGTGCTGGGCAGGGCGATGATTGAGCGCCCCCCTTCAGAAAACGCGGCACCCAGAACGAAGTCCAGCTGACCGCCAACGCCGGAGTATATTTTCGCGCCGATGGAATCGGCACAGACCTGGCCGGACAAATCAATTTGAATGGCACTGTTGATGGAGGTCACCAGCCTGTTTTTGGCAATCACCACCGGGTTGTTGA
Source organism: Gammaproteobacteria bacterium (assembly GCA_002748505.1). GTDB lineage: Bacteria > Pseudomonadota > Gammaproteobacteria > Pseudomonadales > Halieaceae. The sequence continues at coordinate 5,741 of PDSN01000092.1, forward strand.
CCCACTCAATATCCGCAAAGCGCACGTAGGCGTTGTCATCGACAAAGTTGTAGAGCTTCTGGCTACCCATGACAAAGCCGGTAATGAGCTTGCCTCTGCCCAACTTTTTGCGAGCGTTGGTAATCACCCCGCGTTGGTACAAATCGACCACGCCGTCGGAAAACATTTCGGTGTGCACGCCCAGGTCGCGGTGGTTGTGAAGGCAGGCCAGCGCCGCATCGGGAATGCCACCGATGCCCATTTGCAGGCAGGCGCCATCGTGTACCAGCCCCGCCACATGCTCACCGATGCGCTGTTTGACGGGGTCGGGCGCTTTGATATCGAGCGTCCACAGCGGCGCTTCCTGTACAAAAGCGTAGTCAATATCGTTGAGGTGCAGGGTAAAGTCGCCGAGGGTGCGGGGCATATTGGGGTTGATGTGGGCGATGATCTTGGTGGCCATTTCACAGGCGGCGGCCGTGGCCTCAACGGAAATGCCCAGCGAGCAGTTGCCGTGGCGATCAGGGCTTGAGACCTGCACGATAGCGGTGTCTACGACCTGTCTGCGACGCCGAAACAGCTTGGGAATCTCGGACAGAAAAAGGGGTATGTAGTCGGCGCGACCCTCGTTGATCAGCCTGCGCGTGGTTACACCAGCAAAGAAACAGCGATGGCGCAGGTGCCCCTCCAGTTCTTCGCCGGCGATAGATTCGGCGTTTTCCAGGTGCAGCTGCATCAAGGTGATGTCTTTGCGCGTTAATGAGTGCTGTGCCAGCGCTTCCAGCAAAAGTACCGGAGATGCGGCCATGGAGTGGCTCCACACATACTCACCGGACTCAATCGCCGCTACCGCCTCCAACGCCGAGTCAACGAACTTGGCCATTTTCTTTCTCCTGTCATGATGATTCCCTGAAGCCGGTAGCTTTTTTGATGCCGGTCATTGCAATATGCGAGGGATTATTGTTCCATAGCTTATACGCTGGGCTGATAGCCCGTTGATACTTTAGCAGTCACACAGGGAGACACCAATGAGTAAAGACAAAAAAGATCACAAGACCGCCATTGATTCAAAGAAGTCCAAGGGCGCTAAAGCGAAGCAAAAGCAGTTCAGCACTCTTAAGAAGGCTTCAAGCTCTAAGACGCGCACTTCGGTTGATGAGCTGATACCAGAACATCTCAAGCCTGAGGTGGCTAAAGAGCTCGCTGCCAGAGACTACAGTTCAGAGGCTATCCATGATTTATTTGTCAGTACAGAGTATCCCTATGAGGTGAAGCTGGCGCGCAAGGTATACGAGAAAAAGAAACAAGCCCTGCAAGTGGAGCTGTTAAAGGTTCAAAAGTGGGTCAAGGATCGTGGTGAGAAGATCGTGATCTTGTTCGAAGGTCGCGATGCCGCTGGTAAAGGGGGCACCATCAAGCGCTATATGGAGCACTTAAACCCTCGTGGTGCACGGGTGGTGGCGCTTGAAAAGCCGACCGAGGTTGAGCGCGGTCAGTGGTATTACCAGCGTTACGTTGAAGAGCTGCCAACTGCCGGTGAAATGGTGATGTTCGACCGCTCCTGGTACAACCGCGCTGGCGTTGAGCGGGTGATGAACTTCTGCACACCTGAGGAGTACCTGGAGTTTATGCGTCAAAACCCGGATTTTGAACGTATGCTCACCCGCAGCGGCATTCGCCTGTTCAAATACTGGTTCTCCGTGACTCAGGAAGAGCAGCTCAATCGCTTCCATAAGCGCAGTCTCGACCCGCTCAAGCAGTGGAAACTTTCGCCCGTTGACCGCGCGTCACTGGAAAAGTGGGACGACTACACCGAAGCCAAAGAAGCCATGTTCTTCTACACAGACACCGCCGATGCGCCGTGGACTATTATCAAATCCACTGACAAGAAGCGCGCTCGCCTGGGCTGTATGCAGCACTTCCTCAACGAGCTGGATTACCCCAACAAGGACCTGGACGTGGTGGGCGCTCCCGATCCGTTGATCGTCGGTAAGAGCGAGCACGCGATCGGCCGGTCACAGCATGTCTTTGGACCCTCGCTGCGGAACTGGTAATAAAACCGGTGTTTGATGGTGTGTGCCTGGCTGAGGCACCGCTAGCTTAACAGTTGCGGCTGAGTGTTTTTCGGTCGCCTCTTTTTCAGCTCTGCCGGATGGGCGAGAGTCGAATGTACCCGATGGCAGACGCCGTCGGGTTTTTTTCTTCAAGGGCGTAAAAGGCGCGTAAAAGGGGACGGAGGGATTATTTTTTAATCCCTCCGTCCCCTTTTACACTTTTACACTCCGTCCCCTTTTATCCGTCCCCTTTTATCTTTTATCCCGTACCATACGGGTTATAACTCACTGATTTTGTTTTGTTATTTGTGGGGATGCCTCAGCCTCCGTCCCCTTTTATGCGCCCTTTTATGCGTCCCCTTTTATGCGTGTCCCCTTTTATGGTGCAACGAACGGCTGGATCACTACGGTTTCTTTCGTTTTGAAGACATTTTGATTTACACAACAAAAAACCGTTTGTTACTGTCGTTGCGTCTGCTGGTTGTTTTTTCGTTGAAGCTGGCCAGCTGCTTTTTGAATCGGTGTTTTATTAAGTTAAGGTAAAAGCCTGGCTTCGATACTGCATTTAACACTGCAGCATGCGGGTTGTTTACACAAATTACGGGGAGATGTGCGTGTGATAGTACGTAAGGTGGTGGTTTTGGGCGCGGTAACTGCGGGGCTGTTGATGTCCCAGGCATCTGTAGCGATTGAAAATGGTGGTGTTACTGTAAAAGCGGGCACACTTGGCTTTGGCGCTGAGTACCTGATGCCTGTTAACGACATTTTTTCGGCTAGGTTTGGGGCAAACGTTTTTAATTTCGACTACGACTTTGATGAAAGTGGCGTCAGCTACCTTGGTGAGCTTGAGCTTAAAACTTTGTCTGCTATTGCAGATTATCACCCCTGGGGTGGTGTGTTTCGCTTGAGCGGTGGATTAATGTACAACGGCAACGGCCTGTCTATCGATGCCGAACCCAGTAATGGTAAATTCGAATTTAACGACGTCGATTACAACGCTGCCGATGTGGGTTCTGCATCCGGAGAAATCGAATTCAACAGTGTTTCACCGTACCTTGGAATTGGTTGGGGCATGTCTCCTGCGGGTGATGGTAAGCTCTCTTTAAGTGTAGATTTGGGTGTACTCTACCATGGCAAACCGAAAGCTTCTCTTTCCGTTGTATGCGGAAAAGCCATCAACGCAGCGCTGTGTACGCGTCTTGAACAGGATGTCGCAGCGGAACAAACTCAGCTGGAAGACAAAATAAGTGATGCAAAATGGTATCCCGTTATGTCTATGGGGTTTACCTACCGTTTTTGATCCATGTTTTTTTTGATGTCTTGTGGTGGGCAAAGAGCACGGAGCAATTAAATGAATCCCTCCGCGCTCTTTGCGCCCTGTTGATAACGGCTATGAACGCTGTCGTGGAGTTACCAGCAGACCCATCAGACCGATTAACAGCAGGCCTATACTCATAGGCTCGGGCACCGATGTGTTCGTTGAAAGATCGGCAGTAAAACCCATGTTCTGAAAATCAACTTCTCCATTGTCCCCCGTTAAGAATGCGGTGACAAACTGAACATTCAGTGGAGCCGCCAAAACAATATCCTCCGCGAGTATTCCGCCGTTACTACCCAGTGCTGGATTGACAGACAGCGACCCCACCAGAGTATTAGACGAGTCAAAGAAGGAAAAGGCAATGTTGTCAACATCGTAAGACTCACCGGTGTAGTTCCAGAAATGCAGCATGGTGATGTCGTATTCGGTTCCAAAATCAAAAAGCAGTTCCAATCCACCGCCAATATCGTCTGCTGTATACCAGATATGCGTGGTCTGATTATGATATTCAACGGCATCTGCACTTGGCGCATCAATGACCTTGTTGATGGTCTGACCGTTAGCAAAGGTATTGTTAAACGTGCCCGGTGAAGTGCCGGCACCAACGCTAACAGTAATGTTGCTTTCATTGAGGTAAACGGGGGCGGCCAGAGCTGTTGAAGATGCAAGAGCTGCGGTTAGTCCAAGTATGTGTGTGAGTGCTTTCATGTTTTATCTCCAGGTTAAATTGCCCAGAAGGTTTAGCAAAAAATGTACCAGGATTATAACGCGCTGTTTTTTTTATAAAATATAATTCAGGTTTTAATTTGATGCTCAATAATGTAAAAAAAGCTGACACTTAATATCGGTAGCGGGCATTTATTTTAAAAAATCGCAGAAATTATTTTTTTATTCGCTGCGCCCCTTCTTCGATTATCTTGCTTTTGTCCTAACTCACGTATTTATAAGGTAAAAACTCAATAACAAAGCATTGTTTCCTGTGTATTTTTTTGACCTGTATGAGTACTTGTACTCATTTACTGCTGTGATTGTCCTGCATATCATGGTTTTAATTCTCTTTGCGCTGAGCGTGTGTTCTGGTCAATAAAACTGCGGGGTGTTAACAATGAAAATACTGCGATCAACTCTGGCTGCGATGGCGTTTTTTTTGGTCTGTACGCAGGCGTGTTTTGCTGCGCCAATTTTCTATGAACGGGCTGATTTAGGCGCTGGCCGTTACGAGTTGAGCTACACGGTTGATAATCAGACCAGCTTTGCCATTACAGAGTTTACGATCTGGTTTGACCTGGGTTTATACGACAATCTGGCCATTACCAGCAGCCCCGTTGATTGGGATGGTTTGGCCGCTCAGCCTGACCCCGGCCTGCCCGATGATGGGTTTGCCGACTGGTTGAGTCTGGGTCTGGCGATAGCTCCCGGCGTGAGCCTGGGCGGTTTTAGTGTGGCCTTCGACTGGCTGGGAACGGGTTTGCCCGGCGCGCAGTTTTTTGAAATTGTTGATCCCGATACGTTTGTCGTTTTGGAAAGCGGGTTTACCCAGCCGCTGCTGCCAGTGGCGGCCGTACCTGAGCCTCCCGCTCTGGTACTGTTGGCGCTGGGTTTGCTGTTGTTGATTGGCTCTATAGACAGACGGGTAAAAAGACGGGTAAAAACCGCGTGTCGTTGGCCATCTTTGCTGGCGCTTATGTCCCTGTCACTGGCCTCCGGCGCTGCGGCAGGAACCGACGAGCTGACGGCAATCGACCAGGAGCTGCTGCAAAAAGAACGCGTAGGGCGGGCGTACTTCGACTATACCTATCGCCTGCATATCAACAACGCTGGCGAAGCTTTGAGCAATGTCAGCGCCAGCCTGACCAGCAATACTCCGAACACCACCGTGATCGATGGTGAGGTGGTCTTTGGCAACATCGGCAGCGGCGAGAGTGTCAGCAGCGATACCTTTACCATTCGTCAGAACCGCCGGGTGCCCTTTGATAGCAGCGCACTATCCTGGCAATTTTCCGCCGATGTTGCCGTTGGCGACAACCCGCCGGTGATTACCTCATCTCCCATCACCCTGGTGGCTCTTGATACGCCCTATGTGTATCAGGTGACCGCAGAAGACAGCGACGCAGGCGACAGCCTGCGTTTTAGTTTATTAGTCGCGCCAGCGGGCATGACCATTGACGACACTACGGGTCTGATTCAATGGCAGCCAACCAGCACCAATGCCGAAGGGGTGGATGTGCAGGTTACCGACAGCACCGGCCTGACCGACAGGCAGGTGTTTGTGATCCGCGTCAATCACGGCGCCGAAGATCTGCCGCCGCTGATTCAGCCGATTGCCGATCAATCCATCAGCGTGGGTGAGACTCTTACGGTGCAGGTCAGCGCCTCCGACCCGGAAGGTGACGCCCTGCGCTACGGCCTGCAAAGCGCGCCTGCGGGCATGGTGATCAATGCGCTGAGCGGCACTATCCAATGGCAGCCAGCGGCGGCGGACGTGGGTCTGGCTCAGGTGGTGGTGACTGCCACCGACCCCGGCGGCCAGAGCGCCAGCACCGACTTTACGGTAGCGGTGGCCGCGCACAATAACAACCAGCCGCCCAGCATCGACGCCGTGGCGGCTCAGTGGCTGCCGGTTAACAGCCCCTGGCAACTGACCCTGAGCGGCAGTGACCCTGACCCACAGGATATTTTGACCTACAGCATAGCGGGCCTGCCCGCCGGTGTGCAGGTCAACGGCAGTACCGGCACGGTTTACTGGCTGCCAACGCCTCAGCAGGAGGGCAGCTATACTGCGGTGGCCACAGTCACCGATTCAGCCGGCGCCAGCGATGCCACCGAATTCAGCGTGCAGGTGGTTGGCGCGCCGGTGCCACCCGTGGCGGTGAACGACAGCTACGTGCTGGCCCAGCGCAGCACTCTGCAAGTAGATGCTCCCGGCGTGCTGGCTAACGACAGCGACGCCAACAACGACCCGCTGACTGCATCGCTTACCATCGGCCCCCTGCTGGGCAGCCTCGACAGCTTCCCCGGCGATGGTGGCTTCAGCTACACACCACCCGCCAGTGAGCCGATTACCATTGGCCTGCAGCAGCAGTGTGCTTATCATGCCGTAGGTGTCTGGCCCCCCGAAGGCGTGGCCGTTGCCGATATTGATGCCGATGGTGCTATCGAGATGGTTTTTGCGTCTGGGGACAAGATGGCGGTGGTGGATGCTGCCTCCTGTGAAGGGGAGGTATTTTCCATTGGGGCAGGAGAAGATATTGGCACGGTACCCGCGAAAGTTACAGCCACCCTGGTGAACCTGGATGACGACCCCGATCTGGAAATTGTCTTGCCTTATTTGGGATCGCATCCTGTGGTATCGTCTGTGCGTCCCCACATAATGGCGCTGAATAAGGACGGTTCGCCGGTGTGGACCAACCGCACCACCCGTCTGTCTGAATCCGTTGATCTGCCCAACTCTGGTGGTATTTTGTATTACGGGCAAGGTCCGGTGCCGGTTGACCTCGATGGCGATGGCGCGGTGGAGCTGATTCAGTTCTATTGGAATAATGCCAGCGACCCTAACTATTTTAGGCGACGCACCTCGGTGGTGGCCTATGATGGCAGCACCGGCAATGTGCTCTGGAAGTACCTTGGCGAAGATCAACATTACGTTGGTGCCGGTATCTCTGACAGAAACCCGGTGATTGCCGATCTGGACCTCGATGGCCAGGTGGAAATTATCTGGAATCATCATGTTCTAAATGCTGATGGCAGCCTGAAATACCAGTTGCCGGTAGACAGGGTTTCTGGCAGCCCGGATTACCTGATTTCCGCAGTGGCCAATTTTGATAACGACCCCTATGCGGAAATCGTTGCCTACAGTCGACACTACCAGTACCTGTTTGAGCATACCGGCGCTTTGAAATGGAAAATTGACCGGCCACTGGGCGGCTCAACGAGTGCTTATTCAAATATTGTTGTAGCGCAACTGGATGAAGACCCCCAGCCGGAATATGTGGTGTCTCGTAAGGTGGATGGCAGTAACCCCCCTATCTGGGCGCTCTATGCCTACGATACCGATGGCAGTGAACTGTGGAATCAATACGATGTGGGGGTAAGTTTTCGCTTCGCTAACAGGACGGCCACCACCGCATTTGATTTGGATGGCGATGGCATTGATGAACTGGTGACGCGCCACCCCCCCGGTGTAGACGATCAGCCTGAACGGGGTTTGGCAATTTTCTCGGGCAGGGATGGCTCAATGATTGCCAACGCTCCCGGTCTTTTTGGTCGTGACGAAATTCAAGCCCCGACCGTTGCCGATATGGATGGCGATGGTGCCGCCGAAATTATTGCCGTTCATGAGCGCCCTTTTGGTAACGGTTTTGAAGTACGCGTATATGGGGGCTTGCCGGGTAACCCGTTTGCACCGGCCCGTTCCATCCGCAATCAGGTCAGCTATCAGCCCACCCTGGTCAATGACGATGGTTCCATACCGGCCTATCCCCAGCCTCACTGGTTGATTCCCGGCCTGAACAAGTATTTTGCCGCCCCGGTGATTCCCGGTGAAAGCCCGGATACGGTGGATCAGTTTCACTACGTGGCCAACGATGGCCTGCTGGATTCCAACGAAGCCCAGGTCAGCATTACCCTAGCCGTGGTGAATGCCCCCAAGATCATTTCCACACCGCCGGCCGGTGCCTCTCCGGGCTTTGAATTCAGCTACGGCGGCCTGGCCACCGATGCCGACTTTGGCGATGTGTTCACCTGGACCCTGGTGGACGCCCCTGCGGGTATGACCGTGGATGAGCTGGGTATTGTGCGCTGGACGCCAGAGCCCACCGACCTCGGGCCGGTGCGGGTGAGTCTGGTGGTCACGGACAGCGAAGGCAATACCGATTCCCAGAGCTTTATTGTGCAGGTGGCTCCGCCGGTTACGGTGCCCAATCTGCTGGGAGCTGATCGCGACGCCGCCACCACCGCGCTGGTGGATGTCGGCCTGGCCGCGGGCAATATTACCGAAGCCTTCAGCCTCGATGTTGCCGCCGGACAGGTGTCCTCCCAAAGCCTGACGCCGGGTAGTGAAGCCGCTGCGGGCAGCTTTGTGGATTTTGTGGTATCGCTGGGTCCACCGCCGATTTTTATGCCGGATCTGACGGCACTGACCGCCACCGTGGCCGAAACTCAGTTGCTGAATCTTGGCCTGGCACTGGGGTCGGTCAGCTATGAAAATCACCCCGATGTACCCGCCGGGCTGATTGTGTCCCAGGCCATTGCCGCTGGCACCAATGTCAGCCTGGGTACGGTGGTGGATATTGTGTTGTCGGGCGGCCCGGCCTTGGCGCTGCAGGTGAATCAGGCACTGCTGGCCCCGGGTGAAACCGTTACCACGGCGGTCACTGCCTTTACCCCATCCGGTGCGGCAGCGGCTCTACCCGATGATCTGGTGCTCGCCATTGTGCCACAGGCCGATGCCACCGGCGCCGTTCCCAGTTGGCAGGGCGGCACCACCGTGACCGCCGCTGCGGACAGCCTCGGCAGTTATGTGCTGCGCGCCAGCTCCGCTTCCCTGGGTGTGGTGGCCGAAGAAACCCTGCTGGTGGCTCCGGTATTGGCAGCCGACGCCATTCAAAGCACCTATGCGGACTTCTCCGCGCAGTTGCAACAGGCGCAGGCCATCAGTGCCGGACTGAACGAGGCGCTGATTAACAACGATGTGACCAGAGTGAGTCAGTTGGCCAGTGATCTGGTAGTCCTGCGCGCATCGCTGGATCTGGACGCCCTGCGACAAACTCCGGCGGTGGCCTTCCCAACGGGCTTCCTGCCGCAATCACCACCGGATTACCTCACTACAGGTGATCCCATTTTCGCCGCCGGGCTAACGGCATTGATCGGAACCGTGGCCGTGCACCGCGAGTTTTTGGAGCAGATCATTCCGGGGGCAGGGCGCGATGACGATGTGCGGGCGCGGTTTTTAAATACCCAGCTGAGCGATGCGATCGACCGCTACCAGGGGGTCTCGATGACGCGCCGCAGGGTCGTTACCGAAGCCGCCAAGCTGCACGCCTTGCTGTCGGTGGAGCTGCCGCGTCTGCTGGGTGCCTCCATGGATCACGCCATTACCACCTTGCAAAGCGCTGGCTTCGTGCTCAATCCGGCGGTTACTGCGGGCGAACTGTACGCGGCTATCGAGCCGGTGCAACCGCCGTTGCTGACCACTCAACCGGCATTTTTCACCGCCGTGGGGCAGCTCAGTGCCATGAGCATTCGCAGCACCCTGATCGACAAGGTCTACAAAAGCGCGCTGATCGACATTATCAAAAACACCCAGAACCTGATTCTGGCGGGTCTGGTGCGGGAGTTGATGCCGGTGCAGGATATCCCTGGCATTATCACCGGCGCCTCGCTGTCGTTCCACGTGGCCGAGCGCGGCAATTCCATTGTGGAAGCCTACAGCTACTTCCCGTATCCGGATGCTTACACCGTATACCTGGTTGGGCCCACGCTGCTGGCTGACCTGGCGGAGGTGTTGAACAGCATCAGCGATCTGCAGTTTACCAGCATGGCAGCGGCTGCGGATTCCTTCGCAAGCGTGAGGGAAGCGGCAGAAACTGCACAGGAAACCCTGGGTGACGGCTTTGCTGTTGCCTATCCCGAATGGGTGGAAAACGGTTGCGCCCTGGATACGGTCAACCCGGAATGCCAGCAGTTGCTGTTCGGCGAAGGCTTACCATCGGTGCATAAGGATGGTTCTTTCCCAGGGCCGGTGTTTATCGTGGTTCAAGACGCAGTGAGCGGCCAGATATCCATTGGCAACTTCCTGTTTATGCCCTCGGACGGTAAAAGAATAAAAGGGGACAGCATAAAAGGGGACAGCATAAAAGGGGACGGAGGGATTATTTTTTAATCCCTCCGTCCCCTTTTACACGTCCCCTTTTACACCTTTTACATTAATCCCGTATCCCGCCTATGCCTTCTGAGTTTTCTTGGCTCGCTTGCGGTTGGGATAGCAGGTGCGGCAGATGTCGCATTCCAGGCCGTAGCAGCCCCTGGCGGGGCAGTGTTCGCGGCCGTAGTAAATGATTTGCAGGTGTAGCTTGTTCCAGCGCTCCCTGGGGAACAGGCGT
>PDSN01000093.1 GCA_002748505.1 Gammaproteobacteria bacterium
TTTTTTCGAAAAACCATTTAGGCACAGTTTGTACACTTGCCTTTGTTGTTATTCATCACATAACTCATTGATATTAAATAAATAATAGCAAATTAGCCGCCGTACTGGTGAAATATCCGGGCTTGTTTTGCGCGCCAGGAAAAATGCCTGTAAACAGGCATAAAAAAACCGAGGCAAGCCTCGGTTTTTTTATGCACGATGAACTCAGTCCTCGTCGTCACCCAGCTCAGGCTGCGGGCGATCGACCAGTTCTACGTAAGCCATAGGTGCCTTATCGCCAGCGCGGTAGCCGCACTTCAAAATGCGGATATAACCACCAGGGCGGGTTTTGTAACGTGGGCCCAGCTCGCTAAACAATTTACCCACCACCGCTTTGTTGCGTACGCGATCAAATGCCAGACGACGGTTGGCAACACTGTCCTCTTTGGCAAGCGTAATCAGAGGCTCGGCGTAGCCACGCAGCTCCTTGGCTTTGGGCAGGGTGGTTTTAATCAGTTCGTGCTCCACCAAAGATGCAGCCATGTTGCGGAACATGGCCTTACGGTGTGAGCTGTTTCTGTTCAGTTGACGTCCACTGTGACGATGACGCATTTTTCCGTTCCTTTAAAATCAGTGCTATCGCAGCAATAGTTTTGGGTAGCTATCGTTCTATCTTAGACAGACAGAACGCGCTCGTCGTTTTTCAAGCTAGCAGGCGGCCAGTTATCCAGACGCATGCCCAGTGACAAACCGCGAGAGGCCAGCACGTCTTTTATTTCGGTCAAAGACTTCTTGCCCAGATTCGGGGTTTTAAGCAGTTCAACTTCCGTGCGCTGCACCAGGTCACCAATGTAGTAGATGTTTTCTGCTTTCAAACAGTTCGCAGAGCGCACGGTCAGCTCGAGATCATCTACGGGACGCAACAGGATAGGATCGACCTCATCCTCTTCTTCCACAGTCTCGGCTTCTTTTTCACTTTCAAGGTCAACAAACACCGCCAACTGCTGCTGCAGGATGGTGGCAGCACGGCGAATCGCCTCTTCGGGATCGATGGTGCCGTTGGTTTGCAGATCGAGAATCAGTTTGTCCAGGTCGGTACGCTGTTCAACACGTGCTGCTTCCACCACGTAGGAAACGCGGTAAACCGGCGAGAACGTGGCGTCCAACTGTAAGCGACCAATAGAGCGGGTTTCCTCTTCGGCATCAATGCGTGAGTCAGCGGGCGAATAGCCACGACCGCGCATGACTTTCAGACGGATAGCAATACTGGAGTCGCCGTTCAAATGACAAATAACGTGCTCCGGGTTGCGCACTTCCACATCGTGATCGAGCTGAATATCACCGGCTGTCACCACACCAGCGCCGGTTTTGTTAATCACTAATTCAGCTTCGTCCTTACCATTTAGTACCAGCGCAACGCCCTTCAGGTTCAGCAAGATTTCGATAACGTCCTCTTGCACACCTTCGATCGCGCTGTACTCGTGTAACACACCATCAATTTGTACTTCAGTGATGGCACAGCCCGGCATGGATGAGAGCAAAATGCGACGCAGCGCGTTACCCAGCGTGTGACCAAAACCACGCTCAAGCGGCTCCAAGGTCACGCGCGCACGGGTGCTGTTCACTTCATCGACTTTAATGTGTCGGGGGGTGAGAAATTCAGTCACTGCACTGTGCATATATGTACCTGCTAAGTTTGGGTAGAGTTAAACGATGGCTTTACTTAGAGTAAAGTTCCACGATCAAGCTCTCGTTAATTTCCGAAGACAGATCGATACGATCAGGCATAGACTTGAACACACCTTCGAGCTTGTCTGTGTTCACATCCAGCCATTCGCTTTCACCACGCTGTGCCGCCAATGCTAAAGCAGACTGTACACGCAATTGCTTTTTAGCCTTTTCACGCAATGAGACCACATCACCGGGGCGAACTTGATAAGAAGGTACGTTAACCGCTGCACCGTTCACCAAAATCGCTTTGTGAGACACCAACTGACGCGCTTCAGAGCGGGTGCAACCAAACCCCATGCGGTACACCACGTTATCTAAACGGGATTCCAACAACTGCAACAGGTTTTCACCGGTAGCGCCTTTCATGCGCGCCGCTTTTTTGTAGTAGTTGCGGAATTGCCTTTCCAGCACGCCGTAGATACGACGAACCTTTTGCTTTTCACGCAACTGCACACCGTAGTCAGACAAACGGCCACGACGGGCACCGTGCTGACCGGGTGCATTTTCGAGTTTACATTTGCTTTCCAGTGCACGTGTACCGCTTTTCAGAAAAAGATCAGTACCTTCACGACGTGACAATTTGCACTTGGGACCAATATATCGAGCCATAACTAATTCCTTGAGCCTTACGCGCGACGTTTCTTGGGAGGACGACAGCCGTTGTGTGGTATCGGCGTTACGTCGGTGATGTTGCTGATTTTATAACCGCAGCCATTGAGCGCACGAATCGCTGATTCGCGGCCAGGCCCTGGGCCTTTAACCTGCACATCCAGGTTTTTCAGACCGTATTCCAATGCGGCTTCACCGGCACGCTCCGCTGCCACCTGTGCGGCAAAAGGTGTACTCTTACGCGAACCGCGGAAACCTGAACCACCGGCGGTTGCCCAGCTCAGTGTATTGCCCTGACGATCGGTAATCGTTACGATGGTGTTGTTGAACGATGCGTGAATGTGCGCAACACCGTCAACAACGGTCTTGGAGACCTTTTTACGAGTGCTTTTAGCACCTGGCTTTGCCATAAGTTAATCCTGATTTAATATCGACACTGCACGCGGTGCAGCTACACTAAAAGAAGAATTCGCAAGCAGTATTACTTGCGAATCGGCTTACGCGGCCCCTTGCGAGTACGCGCATTAGTTTTGGTACGCTGGCCGCGCAGAGGCAGACCTTTACGGTGACGCAGACCGCGGTTGCAGCCCAAGTCCATCAAGCGTTTGATGTTCATGGACACTTCCCGGCGCAAATCACCTTCTACAGTCATTTCAGACACCTGCGAGCGCAGCGCATCCATTTGCTCGTCTGACAAGTCAGCGATGCGTGTAGATTCTTCGATGCCATTGGCAGCACACAGGCGCTTGGCCTGGGTGCGACCCACACCGTAAATGTAAGTCAATGAGATAACAGCATGTTTGTTATCGGGTATGTTGACGCCGGCGATACGAGCCATCCATCTTTCTCCGTTTTGTGACTAGAGCTACGCGACGAACCGGCGATTTACCGGTCGCGAAAGGCGCAGCATTATACCTACCTAAATAGTAAAAAACAAGCACCGCCTGTAAAGGCGTTGCCACTTGTTAGCCTTGACGCTGTTTGTGGCGAGGATCTGTTTCGCAGATCACACGTACAATACCTTTGCGTTTAACGACTTTGCAGTTCCTGCAAATCTTTTTCACTGAAGCGCGAACTTTCATTTTCTGTCTCCTAAACCGCCTGACCTTAACGGCCGCGACCTGATCCGTAGTTTTTGAGATTGGCCTTCTTCATCACCGAGTCATACTGATGACTCATCAAATGGCTTTGAACCTGGGCCATAAAATCCATCACCACAACCACCACAATCAGCAGCGAGGTACCGCCCAAATAAAAGGGCACATTCCACATCACCACCAGAAACTGGGGCAATAAACACACCAAAGCAATGTAAATCGAACCAAACACTGTCAGGCGTGTCAGCACACCATCGATGTAGTTGGCGGTGTGCTTACCGGGGCGAATACCCGGTACAAAGGCGCCGGAGCGCTTCAAGTTTTCGGCCACTTCCTGGGGGTTGAACATCAACGCCGTGTAGAAGAAGCAGAAGAACACAATCATCACCGTGAACAACAAAATGTTCAGCGGCTGACCAGGGCCAAGCGCCACTGACACACTCTGCAACCAATCAGAGGCCGCACTCTCTGAATTGCCGAACCACTGCGCAATAGACGCGGGGAACAGCAAAATACTGCTGGCAAAAATCGCCGGAATAACGCCGGACATATTCACCTTTAACGGCAGATGCGAGCTCTGCGCCTGGTACATGCGCCTGCCCTGCTGCCGCTTGGCGTAGTTTACCGTGATGCGACGCTGACCGCGCTCGATAAACACGATCAGGTAAATCACCGCTATCGCCAGTGCCAGCATAAACAACAGCACTAAAATATTGAGTTCACCCTGGCGAGCCTGCTCCAATGCCTGCCCAATCGCTGCGGGCAGACCCGCCACAATACCGGCGAAGATCAGCAGGGAAATACCGTTGCCTATTCCGCGTTCGGTGATCTGCTCACCCAGCCACATCATAAACACTGCGCCGGTCACCAGCGAAGTAATTGCGATCACATAAAACACAAAGCTGGCACTGTAGGCCATGCCCTGATTCGCCATGCCCACAGTCATACCAGTGGCCTGCACAATCGCCAATACCACCGTCAGATAGCGCGTATACTGACTGATTTTACGCCTGCCCGACTCGCCTTCTTTTTTCAGCGCTTCGAGCTGCGGATTCACCGCCGACATCAACTGCATGATAATGCTGGCGGAAATATAGGGCATAATCCCCAACGCCAGCACACTCATACGCTCCAGTGCACCACCGGAGAACATATTCGCCAGGCCTAAAATCGTGCCCTGCTGCGAGTTAAAAAGTGCTTCCAACTGGGCAGGATCAAGACCGGGCACCGGAATATGGGTGCCGATGCGGTATACAATAATGGCCAGTAAAACGAAGCGAAGGCGAGCAAAAAGCTCGCCCATGCCTGACTTGTTACCCGCCGCAGTTTGCCCAGTTGCCATTTAGTCCTCGACTTTTCCGCCTGCTTTCTCAATAGCTTCGCGAGCACCTTTGGTGACCGCCAAACCTTTTACAGTTACGGCTTTGTTCAACTCGCCAGACAGGAAAACCCGTGCGCGCGTGATGTTGCTCTTGATAAGGTCGGCATCTTTCAGCGCTGCCACGTCGATCACGTCAGCCTTTACTTTGGCCAGTTCAGCCAGACGAACCTGTGCGGTAGTACGGGCTATGCGCGAGCTGAAGCCATACTTTGGCAAACGCTTTTGCAGTGGCATCTGGCCACCCTCGAAACCGGGCTTAACACTGCCACCGGAACGAGACTTTTGACCTTTGTGGCCGCGACCGGCGGTTTTACCCACACCACTGCCGATACCACGACCCACGCGCTTACCCGCTTTGCGAGCACCGGGCGCTGGGCTCAAGCTGTTTAGTCGCATTACATCAGACATGGTTTAGTCCTCTACGCGCAGCAAGTAGCTGGCTTTGTTAATCATTCCCCGCACGGATGGCGTGTCTTCCACTTCAACCGTGTGGCCGATACGACGCAAGCCCAAACCTGTCACACAGGCTTTGTGTGCTTTCAGGCGACCGTGAATACTTTTCACCTGCGTCACTTTGACTGTTGCCTTGCTCATTATCAGCAACTCCCGTATTAATTCAGAATTTCTTCGACAGACTTGCCGCGTTTTGCCGCAACGTCTTCCGGTGCAACCATGTCGCGCAGGCCATTAAAGGTCGCGCGAACCACGTTGACAGGATTGGTCGAGCCATAACACTTGGCCAGTACGTTGTTGACACCGGCTATCTCAAGTACGGCACGCATCGCGCCACCGGCGATAACACCCGTACCTTCGGAGGCCGGCTGCATGTACACTTTGGAAGCGCCGTGACGAGCTTTCACAGGGTACTGGATAGTACCGTTGTTCAACTCAACCTGAATCATGTTACGACGTGCTGCTTCCATCGCCTTCTGAATGGCGACAGGCACCTCGCGCGCTTTGCCGCGGCCAAAACCCACTTTGCCTTTACCGTCACCAACTACTGTCAGCGCGGTAAAACCAAAAATTCGGCCACCCTTTACCACTTTAGCAACGCGGTTAACCTGAACCAGCTTCTCTTGCAGATCGCCTTCGGTCTGCTGCTTTTTCTGCTCATTGAAAGCCATAATGCTATCCTACAACTCCAGTCCGTTTTCGCGCGCCGCATCGGCCAGCGCCTTGATACGACCGTGGTATTTATAGCCACCGCGATCAAATGCCACTTTTTCAATACCCGCTTGTTTGGCGCGCTCTGCCACCAGTTTACCCACCGCGGCCGCGGCTTCTATGTTGCCGGTCTTGCCGCTGCGCAAGCTGCTGTCCAAAGTAGAAGCGCTCACCAGCACTTTATCACCTTCAGGAGCAATCACTTGAGCATAAATGTGCCGTGGAGTGCGGTGTACGCTCAAACGAGTGGCGCCCAGTTTACGGATGCGCGCGCGAGAACGACGGGCGCGACGCAATCTTGAATCATTTTTTACGCTCATTGCTTTACCTATTTCTTCTTGGCTTCTTTACGACGAACATACTCATCGGCGTAACGAATACCCTTGCCCTTGTAAGGCTCTGGCGGACGGAAGCTGCGGATTTCCGCGGCAGCGTGACCAACAGCCTGCTTATCGACACCTTTAACAACCACCTCAGTTTGTGAGGGAGTTTCAGCGGTAACGCCTTCAGGCAGCGTGTAGTCAACAGGGTGTGACAAACCTAACGTGAGGTTGACTGTTTTGCCGGACGCTTTGGCACGATAACCAACGCCGTTCAAAACCAGCTTTTTCTCCCAACCTTCGCTCACACCGATGACCATGTTGTTAAGCAGTGCGCGAGTTGTACCCGCCATGGCTTTAACGCTATCGTCTTGATACGAGATCGTCAGAACGTTGTCATCCTGGTTGACTTCCACACCCTCGGTGAGAACCAGATCCAGCGAACCTTTACCACCTTTGACAGTGAGGTCACGGCCGGACAGCTTGATTTCCACACCCTTAGGCAGGGTTACCGGATTATTTGCGACTCTAGACATTTCGAATGCTCTTTAAATCAATTCAATCTTAGAAAACGGTGCAAAGCACTTCGCCACCGATACCCTGAGCGCGTGCAGCGCGATCACTCATCACACCTTTAGAGGTGGAAACAATCGCTACGCCCAAACCACCGCGCACGCTTGGCAGTTCATCCTTGCTCGCGTAACTGCGCAGACCGGGACGGCTCACGCGGTCGATCTCGGCAATAACGGGCTTACCTTCATAGTACTTCAGTGCTACACGCAATACCGACTTACCATCGACTTCAACTTTTTCAAAAGAGGCGATGTAGCCTTCTTCCAGCAATACAGCGGCAACAGAAGCCTTCAGCTTGGACGCAGGCACATCGACGTCGGTTTTACCGGCCATTTGTGCGTTGCGAATGCGTGTCAGCATATCGGAAATAGGATCTTGCATACTCATGGTCGTTCTCTCCTTACCAGCTTGACTTCACAAGGCCGGGTACGTCGCCGCGCATAGCAGCTTCGCGTAATTTGTTACGGCACAGGCCGAATTTGCGATACACCGCGTGGGGACGGCCAGTGACCTGGCAGCGACGCATTTGACGCACCGGGCTGGCATCGCGAGGCAGCTTTTGCAGCGCCATCTGCGCCTCCCACTTATCGTCGTCAGACGCATTCACGTCGACGATAACTGCCTTCAAGCGAGCGCGCTTTTCAGCGTATTTGGCAACTTTCTTGGCGCGTTTGACTTCGCGCGCAATCATGGATTTCTTAGCCATTAATAAAGCCTCTTAACCTTTCAGCGGGAAATTAAACGCACGCAGCAGTGCACGACCTTCGTCGTCATTACGCGCTGTTGTAGTAATGGTGATATCCATGCCGCGCAGGGCATCGACCTGATCGTAATCGATCTCAGGGAAGATGATCTGCTCGGTGACGCCCATTGCGAAGTTGCCGCGACCGTCGAAAGACTTGGGGCTGATACCACGGAAATCACGAATACGTGGAATTGCGATACTGATCAAACGCTCCAAAAATTCGTACATGCGGTCAGAGCGCAAGGTCACTTTACAGCCAATCGGCCAGCCATCACGCACTTTAAAACCTGCAATAGATTTGCGCGCCTTGGTAACCACAGGCTTTTGACCGGCGATCTTTGTCATGTCAGCCACTGCGTTTTCCAACACTTTTTTGTCGCCCAAAGCCTCACCTACGCCCATGTTCAGGGTGATTTTGGTGATGCGAGGCACTTCCATTACATTTTCAAGCTTGAGTTCGTCCTTCAGTTTCGGGGCGATCTCAGTTACATATTTGTCTTTCAACGTTGCCATGTTCTTTACCTTTAAACTCGGTCAGCTCGCGCTTAAGAGTCAATCACTTCGCCACTGGATTTGAAGATACGCACTTTTTTACCATCTTCAGTTTTAAAACCCACCCGGTCAGCTTTGTTGGTGCTGGGGTTGAAGATAGCGACATTCGACACTTGAATGGGCGCCTCTTTCTCAACAATGCCACCAGCAACACCCATGTTTGGGTTGGGCTTGGTGTGCTTTTTAATCATGTTGACGCCAGACACCAACAGACGGTTGTCGGTCAGAACTTTGCGCACGGTGCCGCGCTTGCCCTTATCCTTACCAGCCAGGATGATGACTTCGTCGTCCCTTTTGATCTTTAACATTTCGCTTTCGTCCCCTCTCGTTGGCTCGCTCAGATAACTTCCGGCGCCAGAGAAATAATCTTCATGAATTTTTCACCGCGCAACTCGCGAGTTACCGGGCCAAAAATACGTGTACCGATAGGCGCTTCCTGCGCGTTCAGCAGTACTGCGGCATTGTCGTCAAACTTGATGAGTGACCCGTCTTGACGGCGAACACCTTTCTTGGTGCGCACTACAACCGCTGTCATTACTTGACCTTTCTTCACCTTACCGCGGGGAATAGCTTCCTTGACGGTAACTTTGATGAGATCACCAACGCGGGCGTAGCGACGCTTGGAGCCACCCAACACCTTAATGCACATCACACGACGCGCACCGCTGTTATCCGCAACTTCCAAATATGACTGTGTCTGAATCATTTTCTTAACTCCAAACTGCGGACCTTACCGCACAAATTGTCGGTTAAACCTGAGCTACTCGCTCAACAACTTCACTCAATGTCCAGCTCTTGGTCTTGGACAGTGGGCGACACTCCGCCACAGTAACGGTATCACCGATGCTGCACTCGTTGTTTTCGTCGTGCGCACGAATCTTCGATGAGCGAGTCATGTACTTGCCGTACACAGGGTGCTTTACCCGGCGCTCGATCAAAACGGTGATGGACTTGTCCATCTTGTTACTCACAACTTTACCGGTTGCAGTACGGGTTGTGTTCTCTGAAGCTGCCATTCTTAATCACCTGCCTTTTCGTTGAGCACAGTCTTTACACGCGCGATCTCTTTCTGGGTTTGCTTGAGCAAGTGCGTCTGCCCCAACTGCCCCGTTGACTTTTGAACGCGCAGCTTAAATTGCTCTTCACGCAACTTGAGCAGCTCTTTGTTCAGGTCCTCTGCGGACTTTTCACGCAATTTACTCGCTTTCATCACATCACCGACCGTTTAACAAATGTGGTTGCCACAGGAATTTTCGCCGCTGCCAGCGCAAACGCTTCGCGCGCCAACTGCTCGGGAACACCCTGCACTTCATACAGCACCTTACCTGGCTGAATCTGGGCAACCCAATACTCCACGTTACCCTTACCTTTACCCTGACGAACCTCTAAAGGCTTACCAGTGATGGGCTTGTCTGGAAATACACGAATCCAGATTTTACCGCCACGCTTAATGTGACGAGTCATAGCACGACGCGCTGCCTCAATTTGACGGGCAGTGATGCGGCCGCGACCTGTGGCCTTGAGGCCATACTCACCGAAGCTGACTTTGCTGCCGCGGTGCGCAAGACCGCGGTTGCGGCCTTTCTGCGTTTTACGAAACTTTGTACGCTTTGGTTGTAACATGTGCGTAACCCTTAATTAGTAGCTGACTTTTTAGCAGGTTCAGACTGGTCATCATTGCCCAGTACTTCACCTTTGAAAATCCAGACTTTCACACCCAAAATGCCGTAGGTGGTGCTGGCTTCGTAAGTCGCGTAGTCGATATCAGCGCGCAGCGTGTGCAGAGGCACACGACCTTCGCGATACCATTCAGAACGCGCGATTTCCGCACCGCCCAAGCGACCACCGATTTGCACCTTGATGCCCTCGGCGCCCTGGCGCATCGCGTTTTGAACCACACGCTTCATGGCGCGACGGAACATGACGCGACGCTCAAGCTGTTGCGCCACGTTTTGCGCGACCAGCCTCGCATCCAGATCCGGCTTGCGAATCTCCTCGATATTGATGTGCACGGGCACACCCATCTTTGCGCTGAGCTTTCTGCGCAGCTTGTCTACGTCTTCACCTTTCTTGCCAATCACGATGCCGGGACGGGCTGTGTGAATGGTGATACGGGCTGTTTGCGCTGGACGCTCGATAACCACACGGCTAACAGAGGCATCTTTCAGTTCATTTTCAACAAACTCACGCACTTCCAGATCGGTAACGAGCTGTTTGGCGTAGCTCTTGCTGTCTGCATACCAGATCGAGTTGTGATCTTTAACAATACCGAGCCGGATGCCGACAGGATGTACTTTCTGACCCATTTGGTCTTCTCCTAAACTTAGCTTTCGCCGTCAGCGACTTTTACAGTGATATGACAGGAGCGCTTCAAAATGCGATCCGCACGACCCTTTGCGCGCGGGCGCAAACGCTTCATGGTCATACCCTCATCCACGTAGATGCTTGACACTTTCAGCTCGTCAACATCTGCGCCTTCATTGTTTTCTGCGTTAGCAATCGCAGAATTCAACACCTTCTTCACCAGATGCGCCCCCTTTTTAGGGCTGAACTGGAGAATATCCAAAGCCTGCTCAACCGGCAGACCTCGTACCTGATCGGCAACCAGGCGCGCCTTCTGTGCCGAGATGCGCGCCCCTTTCAACCTTGCTGCTACTTCCATCGTATTAACCTCGCCTGGTATCCGGAGCGACTTAGCGCTTCGCTTTCTTGTCTACGATATGGCCTTTGAACGTGCGAGTTACCGCAAATTCGCCCAGCTTGTGGCCAACCATATCTTCGTTAATCAACACGGGCACGTGCTGACGACCGTTATGAACAGCAATCGTAAGGCCCACCATATCCGGTGACACCATAGAACGACGCGACCAGGTTTTGATCGGACGACGATCGTTGCTCTCAAGAGCTGCTTCAACCTTTTGCATCAGGTGAAGGTCAATAAACGGGCCTTTCTTTAATGAACGCGGCACTGTCTTCTTCCTCTATCTATTCGTTAGCGGCAACGGCAATTATTTCTTGCCGCGACGGCGCACAATCAGATCATTGGTGCGCTTGTTCTTACGGGTTTTGTAACCTTTGGTCGGCGTACCCCATGGGCTCACGGGGTGACGACCACCGGAGGTACGACCTTCACCACCACCATGGGGGTGATCTACCGGGTTCATCGCCACACCGCGAACGGTAGGACGAACGCCGCGCCAGCGCGCTGCACCCGCTTTACCCAGCTTGCGCAGACTGTGCTCTGAGTTGGAAACCTCACCCAGTGTTGCGCGGCAATCTGCCAACACTTTGCGCATCTCGCCAGAGCGCAGACGCAAGGTCGCGTAACGACCCTCGCGCGCCACCAGCTGCACAGCAGCACCGGCACTGCGCGCCATCTGCGCACCCTTGCCGGGCTTTAATTCAATCGCGTGCACCACAGAACCCACGGGAATGTTGCGCAGCGGCAAACAGTTACCGGTCTTGATGGGTGCGCTGGAGCCAGATTGCACCACGTCACCAGCGGAAATACCTTTGGGCGCCAAAATGTAGCGACGCTCCCCGTCGGCGAACAACAGCAGGGCGATATGCGCCGTGCGGTTGGGGTCGTACTCAATGCGCTCAACCTTGGCAGGAACACCATCTTTGGTGCGCTTGAAGTCAACCACGCGATAGTGCTGCTTGTGACCGCCGCCTACGTGGCGCGTGGTAATGCGACCATTATTGTTACGACCGCCGTTGCGCGACTGCTTCTCCAGCAGAGGCTTGTAAGGTGCACCCTTGTGCAGCTCGTCGCTGATTACGCGAACAACGTGGCGACGACCTGCGGATGTGGGCTTGCTCTTTAGAACTGCCATTTCAATGCTCTCCTTACTCTACGCTGGTCAGGTCAACTTCTTGACCCTGTTCCAGTCGCACATACGCTTTCTTCCAGGTGGGCTTGGTGCTATAACCGAAACGGTTGCGCTTGACCTTACCTTTCACCTTTAAGGTACGCACAGCAGCGACCTTTACGTCGAACAACTGCTCTACGGACTTTTTAATCTCGGACTTGTTGGCATTCACAGCCACCTTGAATACATACTGGTTGCCAGCATCAGCAGCGTTGGCCGCTTTCTCTGAAATATGCGGGCTTCTCAGCACTTCAAATATGCGCTCCTGGTTCATCCCAACATCTCCTCAAACTTCTTCACTGCATCCACAGTGACCACAACCTTGTCGTAGGCAATCAGGCTGACCGGATCAATGCCTGCCACATCGCGAACATCAACCTTGTGCAGGTTGCGCGCTGCCAGATACAGGTTTTCGGTCACCTCATCGGCAACAATCAACACACTGTCCAGACCCAGCTCATTTAACTGAGCGGCCAACAGCTTGGTTTTAGGCTGCTCAAGATCCAGACTTTCCAGAACAATCAAACGCTCCTGACGGGCCAGCTCTGACATGATGGAGCGCAGCGCCGCGCGGTACATTTTGCGATTGACTTTTTGCGAGTGATCCTGGGGCTGCGCTGCGAAAGTCACGCCACCGCTGCGCCAGATAGGCGAACGAATGGTGCCCGCACGAGCACGACCTGTACCTTTTTGACGCCAGGGCTTGCGACCACCACCGCTCACTGCGGTGCGATTTTTCTGGGCGCGAGTCCCTTGACGAGCACCCGCCATATACGCGGTCACAACCTGATGCACCAGATCTTCGTTAAATTCGCGGGCAAAGGCTTCATCAGAAACTGACAAAGTACCCGCTGCGCCATTACCCGGCTTTACAATACTTAATTCCACGTTAGAGACTCCCTGATTAAGCCTTAACCGCTGGGCGAACGATAACGTCCCCACCCGGCGCGCCTGGAACAGCTCCCTTGATCAACAAGAGGTTGCGCTCCGCATCGACCCGCACTACTTCGAGACCCTGCGTGGTCACGCGCTCGGCACCCATATGACCCGCCATTTTCTTGCCCTTAAAGACACGACCAGGCGTTTGACACTGACCGATAGAGCCCGGCGCACGGTGAGACAGGGAGTTGCCGTGAGTCGCATCCTGCATACGGAAGTTCCAGCGCTTCACACCACCCTGAAAGCCCTTACCTTTGGACTTGCCAGTTACGTCAACCGCCTGGCCCGCTTCGAAACGCTCTACAGTCAGCTCGACGCCGACCTCTGGCGCATCTTCACCTTCTGCCAGACGGAATTCCCACAAGCCGTGACCTGCTTCAACGCCCGCCTTGGCAAAATGCCCAGCTTCAGATTTACTCACTTTTGAGGCACGACGAGAACCCGCCGTAACCTGAATAGCACGATAGCCATCGCTATCGAGATCTTTGATTTGAGTAACGCGGTTTGGAGATACCTCCACTACGGTTACTGGAACTGATACGCCTTCATCGGTAAAAACACGAGTCATACCGGACTTACGGCCGACTAAACCAATAGTCATTTTCTTAACCTCTCAGTGTACGGGGCTTACCCTCTATGGCCGCTCATTGCTGAGCGTTACACACCCGGGTTCCTGCCCCGAGCAGGTCCTGCTACGAATTGTCGTTAACCAAGACTGATTTGTACTTCCACACCTGCTGCCAGGTCCAATTTCATCAGGGCGTCTACTGTTTTTTCAGTAGGCTCCACGATGTCCAAGAGACGCTTGTGGGTACGGATTTCGTACTGATCACGTGCGTCTTTGTTTACGTGTGGAGAGATAAGTACGGTGTACTTCTCTTTCCGGGTTGGAAGAGGGATAGGCCCCTTCACTTGCGCACCAGTGCGGCGCGCGGTTTCAACGATCTCCTGAGTCGACGCGTCGATCAGTCGATGGTCAAATGCCTTTAGGCGAATACGAATACGTTGATTCTGCACCTGATCAAACTCCATTCAATAAAAAACCAGAGACCCGCTTAGGAGCCCCCCGAAAAAGGAGTGCGAAGTCTAGAGGCACTTGGCAGCGGTGTCAACTGTATTTAGGAAATATTTTAAGACAACTCTGACGACTGAGATGATACCCCGTTAGTCAGGGTTGGCTTACGCTTTACCGGCAATCCTTATGGGGAACTCACCGCACCCCCAGAGCAGTCCGACAAAATGCAAGCGAACCCACTCATAACAGCAGCGCAAGCACTACCCGTCATCGCCTTTTCAAACCCAAAGCTTCGCGGTCGAGCTTTACCGACGCGCTGCGCCAACTCACCCGTGCAGCCTGAAGCTCAACACCATTTCGCTGAACACTGGGAGCCCAGCCCCTAAAATGTGACGAAGTTCACACTCTATAGACCTGATAATCAACAAACGGTGATTCGTCACACAGTTTTTACAACCTGCCCTTACATTAGTCCTGTAAGCTGGGTATCTTTCGTTCAGTAGATTAAGACCCATTTCTTTAGGACGGCGTTATGCAATCTCAAACTGGTACAACACGCTATAAAGGCAAGCAAAGCTGCGGCATAAAACTGGTGGCGGCAATTGGTGTTCTGATCGCCCTGGCTGCTGGCCTGTCACTGACACCCGCTACATCGCACCCCCACATTGCTTTAGGCTTTATCACCTTCTGGCTCGCTGGCGCCATTGCCACCACTGGCTTTATTTTGTTTTCCAGCCGACAAATCAACACACCGTAAATATTACCAGCTCTCACTGACAGGCCGCACCTTGCGGCCTTTTTTATTGCCCATTTTTTAATCTGCTTGCGCGACTATAACAAAAAGTGCACACTCTTATTGCTGGCAAATAAATTTAGTGAAACTATTTTTCACACTACGCAATTTGCACACCACGATAGATGTTCGATGCCACTTAAAAAAAACACAAGGAGACACTGTAATGACAGTAGAGCACCACGACCTGGTTCACGAGTTTCCCGAGCTTCGCGAGCGCATCCACGAACTGAAAATCAGCGACCATCATTTCCGTCGCCTGTTCGACGAATACCACGACCTGACTCGCGAGGTGGAAAATATCGAAAATGAGGTCGCTCCCGCCTCTACACAAGCCGAAGAAGAACTAAAAATAAAGCGCGTACATTTAAAAGATGAACTCTACCGCATATTAACCGCGAACAAATAGCTGCTTGTTGCTTTTTGTTTTCAATACAGCAATAGAGGCTTCTTAACAAAGGAACAGGCGTGTTTTTTTAACGAGGGAAAACCTTCGATAGCTTGCAATTAGTTTTGTCAACGAGGAACAATTAATGAACTCCGAAGACCGCACCCACTCAACCCTGATGGGCTACCTGCTCTGGATATTTGGCTTCATGGGCGCACACCGTTTTTACTACGGCCGGCAAATTTCCGGAACCATTTGGTTTTTTACCCTGGGGCTGTTATTCGTCGGCTGGATTATTGATTTATTTCTTATTCCCTCCATGGCGCGCTCCGCTGATCGCCGCTACAGCTTTGGCGCAGTCGATTACAACTTGTGCTGGATTTTACTCACCTTCTTAGGCGTCTTTGGCGCGCACCGCTTTTATCAGGGAAAAATACTGACGGGGCTTTTGTATTTGTGTACGGTCGGCCTATGTGGTATTGGCGTTTTATATGACTTTTTAACACTGAATGAGCAGATTTCGCGCGAGAACCGATACGATCATTGAAAACGCATAAAAAAACCCGGCGCAGTCCTGGCTGCACCGGGTTTTTCGGGTCGAGTATAAAAGCTTACTCGATAATCTTGGCGACAACACCGGCGCCAACAGTACGACCACCTTCGCGAATCGCGAAGCGCAGACCTTCTTCCATCGCAATAGGTGCGATCA
>PDSN01000094.1 GCA_002748505.1 Gammaproteobacteria bacterium
CCGATTTTTGGCGATATCGTATACAACTCCGTCATCGCCCGTTTCTCCCGCACCCTGGCGACCACCTTTGCCGCGGGTGTACCCCTGGTAGAAGCGCTGGAAAGCACCGCCGGCGCTGCGGGTAATTCGGTGTATACCAAGGCCATTAACCAGATCCGCGATGATGTCACCACCGGCTCGTCGCTGTATAACTCCATCAGAACCACCGGCCTGTTTCCCCATATGCTGTTGCAGATGGTACAAATTGGCGAGGAGTCCGGTTCTCTGGATGAAATGCTGGACAAGGTCGCCAATCACTACGAAGAAGCCGTAGACAACGCAGTCGACAGCTTAAGCTCACTGATGGAGCCGATGATTATGTCTGTTTTAGGTGTACTCGTTGGCGGCTTGATGGTGGCGATGTACCTGCCTATCTTTATGCTGGGTTCTGTGGTTTGATCGACACCTTCAACCAATACCCGCTGTTGGTCGGCGCTGTAGTGCTGGCACTGGGTCTGATTGTGGGCAGCTTTTTAAACGTGGTCGCTTATCGCCTGCCACTGATACTTGAGCGCCAATGGCGGCGGGATTGTTGCGAACTGCTTGAGGTCGGTGACGAGCAGAGCGAGCAAAAAGACACTTTTAACCTCGCTTTTCCCAATTCTCACTGCCCCAATTGTGAGGCAGCTATTAAGCCCTGGCAAAATATTCCCGTGGTCAGCTATCTTTTGCTGAAGGGTCGCTGCGCCAATTGCCAAACGCGCATTTCGCCGCGCTATCCCATCGTCGAGTTAGTAACGGGTTTATTAAGCCTCGGCCTGTATTGCCATTTTGGCCTGGGCTCGACACTTTTTGGGGCGCTGCTATTATTGTGGGTTTTAGTGGCACTGACGCTGATTGATTTTGACACCCAGCTGCTGCCCGACAACCTCACCCTGCCCCTGTTGTGGCTGGGTCTGGTGTTTAACCTTTTTGCGGTTTTTACCCCAATAAAAGATGCGGTGCTCGGTGCGATGCTGGGCTATTTAGTACTGTGGTCGGTCTATTGGCTGTTTTTATTAGTCACCGGCAAACACGGCATGGGACACGGTGATTTTAAGCTGCTCGCAGCGCTGGGGGCGTGGCTGGGCTGGCACACCGTCCCGCTGATTATTCTGCTGTCCTCATTGGTGGGCGCGGTTGTGGGTTCACTGCTATTGTTGCTGGACAAAAACCGCCGCGGCCAGCCCATGCCCTTTGGCCCCTATCTCGCGGGCGCCGGCTTGATTGCGCTGGTCTGGGGACAGGATATTCTGACAAGATTTTTCCCAGGCATCAGTCCATGAGTGATTTTGTTGTGGGTTTAACCGGCGGTATTGGCAGCGGTAAATCCGCCGCCAGTGACTACTTCGCCACAAAAGGTATTACTGTTGTCGATGCAGATGTGGTCGCAAGAGACATCGTGCAAGCCGGCACAGCCGCTCTTGCAGCTATCGCTCAGCGCTACGGCAAGGATATTCTATTGGATGATGGCGCACTCAACCGCGCCGAGCTGCGCAGCATTGTGTTTGCCGATGCGCGCGAGCGGCAATGGCTGGAGGGCTTGACGCATCCCTTAATCAACAGACAAATCGAGCAGCAACTACAAAACGCCATATCAGATTACGCCATCCTGAGTTCACCCCTGTTACTGCAAAACGCGCAGCAAACCCATTGCGACAAAATTATTGTGATGGATGTGCCCGAAACCACCCAGCTTGAGCGCGCCATGGCGCGCGATGATAACGATGAGGCACAGGTAAAACGTATTATGGCGGCGCAAATGGGTCGTGAACAGCGTTTAGAAAAAGCCGATTTCATCCTGGACAATACCACCTCGCCAGCGGCGCTGTATCAGCAGATCGATAAACTACATCCGCAACTTTTAGCGCTTAGCAGCACTAATTGAGTTTCAGCAGCGCCGACAGGATTGGCCTGTTGGCGACGGGAAACTCATAGTCCACCAATTCATTTTTTGCCACAAAACGCAAAGGCTGACCTTCCAGCGCCTGGGGTTGCCCTGCAAATTCTTGCACGGTATGCACGCACAGCGTAACCTGCTTGTCGCCGTAGTCATGCTGAATATCCAGTAAAGGTTCGCTGCGCTTTACCGCAATACCAAGCTCTTCGCCCAGCTCTCGTACCAGGGCTTGTGCAACGGTTTCACCGGCCTCGACTTTACCGCCGGGAAACTCCCACAAGCCACCTTGATGCAAATGCTCGGCTCTTTTGGCAATGAGCACCTCACCGCGGGCGTTTTGCACGACACCCACGGCAACGACCACCGACTTAGCTGCGGTAGTCGGCATTGATAGACACGTAATCGTGGGACAGATCCGTGGTCCAAACACAGGCTTCAGCCTCACCCCGACCCAGGCGAATGCAGAGCTCAATATCTTCACAGGCCATCGCCGCCGCGCCCTGTTCTTCGGTGTAGTGACTGGCACGCGCGCCGCGCTCGGCAATCAATACGTCGTTAATCAGCAGGGAAACGGTATTGCCGTCAAGATCAGCAATGCCTGCGCGCCCCACTGCTGCGAGCACGCGTCCCCAGTTCGCATCCGAAGCAAATAGGGCCGTTTTGACCAGGGGCGAGTGGGCCACGGTAAAGGCGACCTGCTCACATTCAGCCTCGCTGCGCCCCTGCGCGACGCGCACGGTCACAAACTTGCTGGCGCCCTCACCGTCGCGCACAATCTGCTGCGCCAGATCAATCGCAAGCTCGGTGATCGCCGCGGCAAGAATCATGCACTCATCACAGTCTAAACTGTCGATTAAGGTATTGTCCGCTTTGCCCGTGCTGATCAGAACCGCCGCGTCATTGGTGGACGTGTCCCCATCGACGGTAATACGGTTAAAGCTGGCATTGACCGCGTCGCGCCACAGCGTTTGCAAGACATCTCGACTGACCCTGGCATCGGTGGCCACGTAGGCCAGCATGGTCGCCATATTGGGGCGAATCATGCCAGAGCCTTTGGCAATGCCGGTGACAGTTACGGTCTTGCCGTCTATTTCCAGGGTTAGTGAACGGCCTTTGGGACGGGTATCCGTGGTGAGAATTGCCGATGCCGCGCGCTGCCAGTTTTCCGCATGACAATTGGTCAGCGCCGCAGGAATCGCAGCGAGAAGTGTGTCCATCGGCAAATGTTCGCCAATAACGCCAGTAGAAAATGGTAAAACGCTCTGCGAATCCACCTCGGCGGCGGCCGCCAATACCTCACAGCTGCGCCTGGCATCACGTAAACCCTGCTCACCAGTGCCCGCATTGGCATTACCGGTGTTCACCAACAAATAACGCGGCGCAGCTTCACCTAAATGCGCTTTCGCCACGCTTACCGGTGCTGCGCAAAAGGTGTTTTGGGTAAATACCGCCGCCAGCTCAGAGCCCTGTGCAAGCTGCACAACCAACACATCATCGCGCCCGGCTTGTTTGATGCCGGCCTGGGCAATGCCCAGCTCGACGCCGGCTACGGGCAATAACGGCGCTAACTTTCCTGAACCGGTAGCCATATCACAAACGCCCGTGGCACTGCTTGTATTTTTTACCCGAACCGCAGGGGCAGGGCTCATTGCGCCCTATTTTGCGCCCATCGCGTGTATAGGGTTGTTCTGGCGCAGCGGCCTGCTGAGGCGCCTGCTCCGCTGACTCCTGTGCCAAAGCCTGAGTTTTGGCGTGCTCAAACTGACGCTGTTCACGCGCAGCGGCCTCCTGGCGCTGCTGTTCGATCTGCGCTGCCTCATCCGGATGCTGCACCTGTACATGACACAAAAAGCGGGTTACTTCGCGTTTTAAGTTGTTGAGTAATTCCTCAAACAACTCAAACGCCTCGCGCTTGTACTCCTGCTTGGGGTTTTTCTGCGCATAACTGCGCAGGCCAATACCCTGGCGTAAATGATCCATGGTCGCCAGATGCTCCTTCCACAACGTATCGAGCACCTGCAACATGATTTGCTGCTCGACCTTGCGCATCTGCGGCCCCACCAGTTCGCTCTTGGCCTGATAGGCATCGCCAATCGCGCTGACGATGCGCTCGCGCAGGGCATCCTCGTGCAGATTGTCATCCTCATCCAGCCACTGCTGCACGGGCAGGGTAATGGCAAATTCGTTTTCCAACTGGCGCTCAAGCCCGGGCACATCCCATTGCTCTTCCACGCTCATGGGTGGAATATGCTCGGAAATGGTTTCGTTCACCACATCGCCGCGGATATCCGTAATCATTTGGGATACATCCACTTCACCGAGTAATTC
This sequence comes from Gammaproteobacteria bacterium, assembly GCA_002748505.1. Classification (GTDB taxonomy): domain Bacteria; phylum Pseudomonadota; class Gammaproteobacteria; order Pseudomonadales; family Halieaceae. Next base: position 4,247 of record PDSN01000094.1, read on the forward strand.
GTTGCGCTGTTGATAAATAATCTGACGCTGGTCGTTGGCCACGTCATCGTATTCGAGCAACTGCTTACGAATATTGAAGTTGCGCTCTTCTACTTTGCGCTGGGCGCGCTCAACCGAATTGGTAACCATGCGGTGCTCGATCGCTTCGCCCTTTTCCATGCCCACCATCTGCATAAAACCGCGCACCTTATCGCCGGCAAAGATACGCATCAGATTGTCTTCCAACGACAGATAAAAACGCGACAAACCCGCATCGCCCTGACGCCCCGCACGACCGCGAAGCTGATTGTCGATACGACGCGATTCGTGGCGCTCAGTGCCCAAAATATGTAAACCACCCGCTGCCAGTACCTGATCATGGCGTTTTTGCCAGGCCGCTTCAATTTCGGCTTTTTGCTCGTCGGAAATATCGCCCGCAGCTTTTATTTCCGCTTCTAAGTTACCCCCGAGCACAATATCGGTACCGCGACCGGCCATATTGGTGGCGATGGTCACCACACCGGGGCGGCCTGCCTGGGCGATAATTTCCGCTTCCTGCTCGTGGTACTTCGCGTTGAGCACTTTATGCTCAATTTTTGCCTTTTGAAAACGACGCGACATTTCTTCGGAGGTTTCCACCGAAGCCGTGCCCACTAACACCGGCGCGCCCTGCTCCAAATAGGTTTTGACATCGGCAACAATGGCGTCGAATTTTTCCTCGGCGGACATATAGATCAAATCGTTGAGGTCTTTGCGCACCTGCGGTTTATTGGTGGGAATCACCAAGACTTCCAGACCGTAAATCTGCCTGAATTCAAAGGCTTCAGTATCTGCCGTGCCGGTCATGCCGCTGAGCTTGTCGTACAGGCGAAAATAGTTCTGAAAGGTCGTGGACGCCAGGGTCTGACTCTCGCTTTGAATGGGCACACCTTCTTTTGCTTCAATCGCCTGGTGCAGCCCCTCGGACAAGCGGCGACCAGGCATGGTACGACCCGTGTGCTCATCAATCAAAATGACCTGCCCGTCGCGCACCATGTACTCCACATCGCGGTGGAACAGAATATGCGCCCTGAGCCCGGAATAAACGTGGTGCAATAAATTCAGGTTGGTGGCCGCATACAGACTATCGCCCTCCGTAAGCAAACCGCTTTCAACCATTAATTCTTCGACGAACTGATGCCCTTCTTCGGTGAGCTCCACCTGACGCTGTTTTTCATCTACCGCGTAATGCCCGCCACTTTGACCTTCCTGCTCAGGCTTTAAGCGGGGAATAAAGGTGTTAATGGTTTTGTACAGTTCTGAGCTGTCTTCGGCGGCGCCGGAAATAATCAGTGGCGTGCGGGCTTCGTCGATTAAAATAGAGTCCACCTCATCGACAATCGCAAAACTCAAATGACCCTGCATTTTGTCTTCCTGGCGAAACGCCATGTTGTCGCGCAGGTAGTCAAAACCAAATTCGTTGTTGGTACCGTAGACTACATCGCAGTCGTAGGCTGCTTTCTTTTCTGCGGCGTTTTGGCCCGCGTGGATAACACCCACTGTCAACCCTAAAAATTCGTATAGGGGCCCCATCCACTGCGCATCGCGACTGGCGAGATAATCATTCACCGTCACCAGATGCACACTGCCCTCACCCAGTGCGTTCAAGTACGTGGGCAGCGTCGCCACCAGGGTTTTACCTTCACCCGTACGCATTTCGGCGATTTTACCCTCGTGTAACACCATGCCACCGATTAACTGCACATCAAAATGACGCATGCCGAGCACACGCTCACCGGCCTCTCTGACCACCGCAAAAGCCTCGGGCAACAGCGTATCTAAGCTTGCACCCTCCGCCAGGCGTGCGCGAAATTCCTCGGTTTTGGCGGCGAGTTCTGCGTCCGACAAAGCAGCAATGGACTCGGCCAGCTCATTGATTTTGCGCACGGTTTTGCCAAGACGCTTTAGTTCCCGCGAGTTGCGGGTGCCAAACACTTTTTTCAACAGTTTACTTAACATGGACATTCCAGATACTTAAAACGATAAAAACCCGCCGCGATGTTTATCGGGCAGGTGGTTTATAGAACGCAGCATTGCAAAGGTCAGCGGTGGGTGCGCCTTACATAACTGGAGGGGTCGACGTGGCGACCGTTTTTGAACACTTCAAAGTGAACGTGCGCGCCGGTAGAGCGCCCGGTTGAACCCATCAAAGCAATGGACTGACCTTTGCTGACCAGATCACCGACTTTGACCAGATTCTTTTTGTTGTGGGCGTAACGGGTAAAAACACCATCGCCGTGACTGATTTCTACCAGATAGCCGTAGCCGTTGCGTTTACTTGAGCGGGTCACCACACCCGCGGCAACCGCGACGATATCCGAGCCCTCCCTGCCGGCAAAATCAATCCCCTTGTGCATCGCGGGCTTGCCGGTAAAGGGATCAGTGCGACGACCGTAGTAGGATGAAATCCAACCTTTTTTGATCGGACGCCCGGACAAATACACCTCGTTATCCAGGGCTTTCCCGGTGAGCAGCGCATTCAGTGCACCGAGCTGCTGCTCGCGGTCCAGCAGTTGTTGCGACAGCTCATCAAGTTCTAACATCAATGTGTCGCTGGAAAAATCAACTGCGCTGCGATCCAGCTCAGGCCCACCCAGTGCTGGCGCCTGACTGAAATCAAACTCGCCCGCATCCAGCGAAGCCACCGAGGTCAGGTGTTCGCCGAGGGCATCCAGGCGCAACAAACGCGCGCGCAGCTCCGCCACTTTCAGGGTAAGTGCCTTCAAGGTTTGCTGCACAGACTGGCGCGCCTGGTGCAGTTCTTCCGATTGTGCCTCCACATCGGCCTGCATCCGGCTCAGCATCAGATTGCCCGCGGCGCGCTCTTCGTCATCCTGACTGCCGAGGTAATAGCCCAATGCCAGCATTCCCAGGGGCAAACCCACGCAGCATACCGACAGCAAGGCACGCGACCAGCGCCCTAATTCCAGGGAGCGCGACGCACCTTGTTTGCGGTTCAGCAGTATAATTTTCATTACAATGGGTGTGAATATTCAAACTGGAGGGGGAGTTTGCCACAGGAAAAGCGATAATGCTACGCAAACCCGGACTTTCACGTTTTCGAGCAGGCAACGCCCGCACCTGCCCAGGCCAGGCGAAAGCAAGGAGAAAAGCGGGGCGACGTGTGAGAGCGACACCCCTGTCTGTCATTTGCAGCGGATAACTATGCCACCGCCGCCACACCGCTGGCGTAGGACACCGGCGCGGTACTCTCATCGTCAAAGGTCACCATCTCCCACGCCTCTGGACGCGCCAACAGCTCGCGCAGCAGGGCATTGTTCAGGCCATGTCCCGATTTATAAGCCTTGTACTGGCCGATCAAGCCGTGCCCAAGCAGGTAGAGATCACCGATGGCATCGAGGATTTTGTGTTTCACGAACTCATCGTCATAGCGCAGGCCATCCTGGTTGAGAATACGAAACTCATCAACCACGATAGCGTTATCTACGCTGCCACCGCGCGCCAACCCCTGGGAACGCATGAACTCAAGCTCATGCATAAAACCAAAGGTGCGCGCGCGGCTGACTTCTTTAACAAAAGATGTGCTGGAAAAATCGACTTCCGCCGAGGCGGTACGATCGCGAAATACCGGGTGATCGAAGTCGATGGTAAAAGAGACTTTAAAGCCGTCAAAGGGGAGGAATGTGGCACTCTTGTCGCCGTCCTCGACCGTTACCGGATGCTTGATACGAACAAAACGCTTGGCTTCGCTTTGCTCCTCAATGCCCGCCGATTGAATCAAAAACACAAAAGGTGCAGCACTGCCGTCCATGATAGGCACTTCCGGCGCCGACAATTCAACATAGGCATTGTCAATGCCAAGCCCGGCGAGGGCTGACATCAAATGCTCGATGGTTGACACGCGAACGCCATCCTGCACCAGGGTGGTCGAAAGCATGGTATCTCCGACTTTCTCTGCCTGAGCATGCATTTCCACCACGGGGTTTAAGTCAACGCGGCGAAACACGATGCCGGTATTTACCGGCGCGGGCAGCAGGGTGAGGTATACTTTCTCACCCGTGTGCAAACCCACACCCGTTGCCTTAATGGAGTTACGCAAGGTTCTTTGTCGTATCATAGTGTCTGACCTGATTCATTCTAGTTCAGCACCGCCAATTACTGGCGGTGTCAATTTTTCCTGCAATTTTCGCCGCGCGAAACTGAGCTAAACACTCAGTCCGCTTGCTGGCGCAGGAAAGCGGGAATATCGAAGTAATCCCCACCTACAGCAGTATCCAGCTTATCACCGCCAACCTGTGCACTGCGTGCGCCCCTGCCACGCCCGATAGCCGGACGATCCAGATCGTCGTAGCGCCCCGTTTCCACCGCATGCTCAACCGCAGAATTAACGCGACCGGTACGCGTTTCACCTTGCGCCGGGGTATTATCTGTATCAACGACCTTCAGGGGCGCACGCGCCACGTCGGCACCGAGACCCGTTGCCACCACGGTGACTTTCAGCTCGTCCGACATTTCAGGGTCGATGACCGTCCCCACTACCACCGTCGCCTCTTCAGAAGCGAAGGCTTCCACGGTATCGCCCACCTCGGAGAACTCACCCAGCGACAGATCGGCGGCAGCGGTGATGTTCACCAGGATACCGCGCGCGCCCTGCAGGTCAATATCATCGAGCAAGGGGCTGTTAATCGCTTTTTCAGCGGCTTCACGCGCCCGACCCTCACCGCGGGCACTACCCGTACCCATCATGGCCATACCCATCTCGGACATCACCGTGCGCACATCGGCAAAGTCGACGTTAATCATACCGGGACGGATGATTAAATCTGCAATACCTTGTACAGCGCCCAATAGTACATCATTTGCCTCCTTGAAAGCATCCAGCAGGCTGGTGTTTTTGCCCAGCACTTCCAGCAGCTTCTCATTGGGAATGGTAATTAAGCTATCAACATGCTGTTGCAGCTCATCCACACCTTCACCGGCGATCTTGGCGCGCTTGCGGCCTTCGAACGGGAACGGACGGGTCACTACCGCCACGGTGAGAATACCCATCTCACGCGCCACTTCCGCGACCACCGGCGCACCACCGGTACCTGTGCCACCGCCCATACCGGCGGTGATAAACACCATATCGGCACCGCGCAGGGTCTCGGCGATACGTTCGCGATCTTCAAGCGCGGCCTGGCGGCCAACGTTGGGATCAGCCCCTGCACCCAGACCCTTGGTGATGTCGCCACCCAACTGCAACACAGTGCGTGACTCAATATCAGACAAGGCCTGTGCATCGGTATTGGCACAGATAAAATCCACACCTTCAACCTGATGATCGATCATGTGTTTAACAGCGTTGCCACCGCCTCCACCAACACCAATAACCTTGATGACTGCGCTTTGCGGCATATTATCGATAAGTTCAAACATTTTAAGTCTCCCCTAGACTACACACAAAAAGAACCACGCCCGAAAGCGCAGCGATTAAAAATTCTGTTTAAATAACTGTTTAATACGTTCCCACAGGCTGGGTGCGTCGTTTTCGACACCACCACTGACCTGCCCCATTTCCTGCTGGCGCTGTACGCCATACTGCAACAAACCCACACCGGTTGAGTAAATCGGGTTGCGCACAATGTCGTTAAGCCCCTGTACTGCCTGCGGATAACCAATCCGCACCGGCATATGGAAAATTTCCTCGGCCAGCTCGGTCACGCCCTCCATTTTGGCCGTGCCGCCGGATAGCACGATGCCCGCAGGTACTAAGTCTTCGTAGCCGCTGCGGCGCAATTCAGCCTGCACCAAAGTAAACAGCTCGTCATAACGCGGCTCTACGACCTCGGCCAGAGACTGGCGCGATAAATCCCGGGGCGGGCGCTCACCCACGCTGGGCACTTTGATACTCTCCCCCGCGCCAGCCATTTGTGTCAGCGCGCAGGCGTATTTAATTTTAATTTCCTCGGCGTGCTGGGTCGGTGTGCGCAGCGCCATAGCAATATCGTTGGTCACCTGGTCACCGGCGATGGGAATAACCCCGGTGTGACGAATTGAGCCTTCCGTAAAAATGGCAATATCACTGGTGCCACCGCCAATATCGACCAGGCATACACCCAGCTCTTTTTCATCGTCCGTGAGCACCGACACACTGGAGGCGAGCTGCTCTAAAATAATTTCCTCAACATCCAAACCGCAGCGACGAATACATTTTTCAATATTCTGGTAGGCGTTGACCGCACAGGTGACCAGATGCACTTTGGCTTCCAAACGCACACCGGACATGCCCAGTGGCTCTTTGATGCCCTCTTGATCGTCAATCACGTACTCCTGCGGCACAATGTGCAGAATCTTCTGATCGGCGGGAATCGCCACTGCCTGCGCCGCATCGATCACCCGTTCGAGATCTGCGCGCTGCACTTCCCGGTCGCGTATCGCCACGATACCGTGTGAATTCATCGAGCGAATGTGACTGCCGGCAATACCCGCGTACACGGAGTGAATCTGACAGCCCGCCATCAATTCCGCTTCTTCTATCGCCCGCTGAATGGACTGCACGGTGGACTCGATGTTCACCACGACGCCCTTTTTCATACCCTTCGAGGCATGCGAGCCAATGCCGACGATCTCGATGCTGCCGTCCACATCGACCTCGCCTACAATCGCCACGACCTTCGAGGTGCCGATATCCAGACCCACAATCATGTTTTTGTCGTTTCCACTGCCCATGGCAGATCACTCCCCTAGCTTTCGCTGTCCGCTTCGCTTGCCGCTGAAGGCGGCTTGGCAAACGCCACCGCCAGCCCGTTGTTGTAGCGAAGATCTATTTGTTTAATTGGCTCACCCAAGGCCAAATGTGTTCGATACACCCTGGCAAAACGCTTGAGGCGCGCACGTAGCAAGCCGCGCCCGAGCACCATCCAAAAACCCTTATCCACATGGGCACGCAATTCACCACGCTCGTCCATCACCAGCTCATTGACGTGTAAATCCAGAGCGGCCAGCGCATCCTGTAGCCGCAGGTAGTCCGCCATCATGACCTGCTGCATGCCCACAGGACCGTGCAGCAAAGGCAAACGGTTCAGCGCCTCATCATGGTCGTCAGACAAAAACACGTCGCCCTGATGATTCAAGTAAGCACCGCTGCCCCAGCGCGCAATCGGCGTTTGCCCGGTGATGGCCACCAACACCACGTCGGGCCACTGACGGCGCACGCTGGCTTCATAGACCCAGGGTAAACCCAACAACTGCTTGCGAATTGCAACTAAGTCTGCGCCCAAAAAGCCACCCTCTAGCTCGGGTTGAATCAGCGCTTTTACCTGCTCTGCATCCAGGTGGCGCACATCCCCGGAAATCAAAATATTGCGCACCGGCATTTCGCGCAGCGCGCTGTACCCCCAGTGCGCGGCGCCCAATACCGCACACACCGCCAGCACTATCACGCCGCGGTTAAACCACAGTTCCCACGCCACCACAGGGCGCGCTTTGGCCCTTTGCTTACGGCGGGTTGCGCCGCGGCTCGGGCGTTTTTTCTCTGCCGCACTCATCGCGACAACTCCCGGCTTAAGCACATAATCCTGTCGACCAGCTCAGGCAACTCCATCCCAATTTGCCGCGCTGCTTTTGGCACCAGGGAGTGCGATGTCATGCCCGGCACGGTGTTAAGCTCCAGCACCAAAAACTCCCCAGTGCGCTCGTCGCGCATCACGTCGGCGCGACCCCAGACGCTACAACCCAAGGCCGCAAAAGCCGTCAAACTCAACTCAGCCAGCGCTTTTTCTTCATCAGCGCTTAAACCACAGGGGCAGACATAGCGCGTGGAATCGGACAGGTATTTGGCCTCGTAATCGTAAAATTGATGATCGGTCTCGACACGAATAGCCGGCAGCGCGCTGTCACCCAGCACAGCGACGGTGTATTCAGGTCCGGTCACATACTGCTCAGCCAGCACCTGCTCGCTGTGTTGTCTGGCGCACTCCCAGGCCTCACGCAGGTTCTGGGCATCGTCTGCCAACGACATACCCACGCTGGAACCCTGCGTGATGGGTTTGACAAAAACCCGCCCAAACTCGCTGACGATACCCTGCCAGTCGCTGTGCTGATCGAGGCTTACAAAACGCGGGGTAGCAATGCCCAGACCCTGCCACAGCTGTTTGGCGCGCAGTTTGTCCATCGCCAGCGCCGAGCCGAGCACACCGCTGCCACTGTAAGGTAAACCACGCAATTGCAATAAACCCTGCATCGCACCGTCTTCACCACCGGGGCCGTGCAGCGCAATAAACACCTCATCCACATCATCGAGGCGCGCTTGCCAGTCAGGCTGGACGGGATCGACCGCAATCACGTCATAGCCCGCAGCCACCAAAGCATCGGCAACGGTTTGCCCGCTTTGCAGCGATACTTCCCGCTCAGCGGAGTGTCCACCGAGCAACACGGCTATACGCCTGCTCATTGCACACCTCCGTTCTGGCTCAAGGTATCCGCCAGGCCACCGATATTGCCCGCACCCTGGGTCACCACCACATCGCCATCGGCGAGCAAATCCTCCAACAGCGGTGCAACCGCATCAATGGTGCTGGCATACACCGGTTCAACTTTGCCGCGCTGACGAATACTGCGGGCCAGCGCACGCGAGTCAGCGCCGGGAATCGCCTGCTCACCAGCGGCATAGACCTCCACTAAAATCAGCACATCCACGGCGGACAACACATCCACAAAATCTTCAAACAAATCGCGCGTGCGCGAGTAACGATGGGGCTGATAGATCATTACCAGGCGTTTGTCCGGCCAGGCTTGACGGGCGGAATTCAAGGTGGCGCGCACCTCGGTGGGGTGATGTCCGTAGTCATCCACCAACAGTGCTGTACCCGCAGCGAAGCGAAGCTCTCCGCGCTGTTGAAAACGTCTGCCCACACCGGAAAAACGGGTCAGAGCCTGAGTAATCGCTGCGTCGTCAATGCCTTCATCACAGGCCACCGCAATGGCGGCGGTGGCATTTAACACATTGTGATCACCAGGCATGTTCAGGCTGATGGGCAGCGGTGTCTGGTCCTGTGGGCGCTGCACCACAAACTCGGTGCGAAGGCCATTGCCACGGCGTTCACTGATACGATAATCCGCCTGCTCACTAAAGCCGTAGGTCACCACTGGGCAGCTAAGCTCTGGAATCAGGCCTGCCACCACCGGATCATCCACGCAGAGCACCGCTAAACCGTAAAAGGGCAGATTGCGCAAAAACTCCACAAAGGTCTGACGCAAACGGCTAAAGTCGCCGTCGTAGGTGTCCATGTGGTCGGCTTCAATATTGGTCACCACCGCCACCATGGGCTGCAAGTGTAAAAACGAAGCATCACTTTCATCGGCTTCGGCAATCAAAAACTGCCCCGCACCCAGACGCGCATGACTGCCGGTGCTGTTTACCAGACCGCCAATCACGAACGTCGGATCGAGATTTGCGGCGCCAAACACCGAGGCAATCAAACTGGTGGTGGTGGTTTTACCGTGGGTGCCTGCCACCGCAATGCCGTGTCGATAGCGCATCAGCTCCGCCAGCATTTCTGCGCGACGAATAACCGGAATACGCACTGCGCGCGCCGCCTGCACTTCGGGGTTGCTTTCATTCACCGCGCTGGAGACCACCAGTACGTCGGCGCCTTTAACATTGGCGCCGCTGTGACCGATATACAGCTGTACACCCTGCGCCACCAGACGCGCCGTCACCGCTGATTCACGTAAATCAGAACCGCTGACCTGATAACCCAGATTCACCAACACCTCGGCGATACCGCTCATGCCTGTGCCGCCAATCCCTATCATATGGATATGGCGAACGCGGCGCATTTCAGGCACAGAATATGTAGTCGGTTCAGGCATGAGCGCAGACCTCCTCGCAAATACTGGCCACCTCTAAGGTGGCATCGGGTCGCGCCGCAGCGTGTGCCGCTTTCGCCATATCCGCAAGCTTCTGTGGCGCCGCAACAAAGCCCCGCAGGACTGTTGCCAAAGACTCGGCGGACAAGTTCCTCTGCTCAAGCAGCAGCGCCGCGCCACTATCAGCCAGATGTTTTGCATTTAAACGCTGGTGGTCGTCAATCGCGTGGGGCAGCGGAACCAGCACAGATGGCCTGCCCATAATGGCAAGCTCAGACACGGTCAACGCACCGGCGCGACAAACAACAACATCGGCCCACTCATAGGCCGTTGCCATATCCTCAATAAAGGCGTGCACATCGGCACTTGCTATACCCGCCTGAGTATAGGACTGACGCACCGCCTGCTCCATCGCCGCGCCGGTTTGATGACGTACGGCAATACTGTCCTCGCCGCAGGCATTGACCGCTGCGATGGCTGCGGGCACCGTTTCATTCAGTATCTGCGCGCCTAGACTTCCACCCACCACCAGCAAACGCAAAGCGCGCTGACCACGGTAGTCGTAGCCTGCTTTTGCACCGCGCTCTAATAGATCCCTGCGCACAGGATTGCCGACAATTCGCGCATCGCGCCCTTTGAATGCGCCGTCGAAAGCACACAACACCCGCGTTGCAAACGGCGCAAGCAAGCGATTAGTGGTGCCCGCCACAGCATTTTGCTCATGAATGATAAGCGGCTCACCGAGCAGGCGCGCCGCGAGACCGCCAGGTGCCGAGGCGTAGCCGCCCATGCCCACCACACAATCAGGTTTTAATTGACGCAACAGACCCAAGGCTTGTTTTAAGGCAATACCCAAGGCAAAGACACTGCGCAACTTCTGGAACAGACCTTTGCCACGCACACCAGTTACCGACAGGGTGTGCAGTGGAATCTGATTCTCGGGCACAACCCGCGCCTCCAAACCGCGCTGCGTTCCCACCCAGTGCACGCTCGCACCGTGCTCGCGCAACACGTTGGCCACCGCCAGGGCGGGATAGACATGACCGCCCGTGCCGCCAGCCATCATCAGTACGGTTTTACTCGCCATCACAGTCATCGCGCACCCGCCTGCGCATCGCGCGCGATCTCGTAATGCGTTCGCAGCACCAGAGCTAACAAACAGGCACTGACAATCAAACTGTTGCCACCGTAACTGATCAGTGGCAGCGTAAGACCCTTGGCAGGGACCAAACCAGCACTGACCGCCATATTGATAAATGCCTGCCCGGCAAACAGCATGGCCACGCCGTAGCACAGATGCATACCAAAAATCTGCCTGGCAGCCAGGGCTTTTCTGGCGGTCAGTAAAATACGTCCGACCAGAACCACAAACAACGCCACCACGGCAACGGCACCGACAAAACCGGTCTCCTCTGCCCAAATGGCATAGACAAAATCCGTGTGCGCCTGGGTAAGGTAGGACAGTTTTTGAATACTGTTGCCAAGTCCCACGCCCAGCCACTCGCCGCGACCAAACGCAATCAGCGACTGCACCACTTGAAAACCATCGCCAAAGGGCTGCGCCCAGGGATCCACGTAACTGCCGAGACGGCGCAAGCG
>PDSN01000054.1 GCA_002748505.1 Gammaproteobacteria bacterium
CAAACGGCTTGGGCGATAGCTCAAGCCGTTTTTCTATCTTTACGACTAACAGGAGAAAACCGTGGCTGTACAAATGATTCCCAAAGAAAAAATGACAGAGATGGCGGGGCACAAATTTGAGCCGAGTGAGTGGATGACTATCGAGCAAGATCGTATCGATACCTTTGCTGATTGCACCGAAGATCATCAGTTTATTCACGTCGATGCGGAAAAGGCGGCGCAAACGCCTTTTGGCACAACCGTGGCGCACGGTTTTTTAACCCTGTCTATGTTGACCCGCCTGATGGAAAACACCGGATTCTACCCGGAAGGTATCGTCATGGGTTTGAACTACGGCTGCGATAAAGTGCGCTTTTTAACGCCAGTGAAATCCGGCGCACGTATTCGCGCGTGTGCCGAGGTGCTGTCGGTGGATAAAAAAGACGATAATCGTTTTTTGATTAAGCAAAACATTACGGTGGAAATTGAAGGGGAAGAAAAACCCGCATTGATTGCCGAGTGGCTGACGATGATGATTACGGGCTAACAATTTGAGAATTCAGGAGGCAGTATGACAATTCGATATGACGGCCAGGTGGCCATTGTTACTGGTGCGGGGCAGGGCCTTGGACGCTCTCACGCTTTGGCTCTGGCGGCGCGCGGTGCCAAAGTGGTTGTCAACGATTTAGGCGGTGCTGTTGACGGTTCCGGCGCTTCAAGCGAAGCGGCGCTTGCGGTGGTGGAAGAGATAAAAGCCGCGGGCGGTGAGGCGATTGCCAACGGCGCAAATGTTGCTGATTACGCGCAAGTGGAAGCGATGGTGAAAGAGGCGGTCGACACCTGGGGGCGTGTGGATATTTTGGTCAACAACGCCGGTATCCTGCGCGATAAGTCCCTTGCCAAGGGTTCCCTGGACGACTTCAAACTGGTCATGGATGTGCATTTAATGGGCACGGTGAACTGCATCAAAGCCTGTTGGCCACATATGTGTGCCCAGGAGTATGGCCGTATTGTGGTGACCTCATCCTCCAGCGGTTTGTTTGGCAATTTTGGCCAGTCCAATTACGGTGCCGCGAAAATGGCGGTGGTTGGCTTGATGAATACGCTGGTGCAAGAGGGCGCGAAGTACAATATTCACGTCAATGCCCTGGCTCCCACGGCGGGCACGCGGATGACAGAAGGTTTGATTCCTGAAAAAGCCTTTGCTTTGCTAACCCCGGAAACAGTGACGCCCGCCGTGTTGTATCTGGTGAGTAAAGACGGCCCCAATCGCACGATTTTAGCCGCAGGTGCAGGCTCTTTTGCGGTAACGCGCCTCGTTGAGACCGATGCGGTCTGGTTGGCGCCCGATGAGCAAACCCCCGAAGGCATCGCCGCTCACTGGGATGAGATCAACGATAAATCCACCGAGAACGAGCCCACCGCTGGTTTTGAGCAGACCCTTAAAATGTTGGGTAAAGCCGCCGCAGGTCTTGGTATCTCCCTGGATTAAGTGGCGACAAAAGGAATTGAGAAGAGGCATAAAAGATGAGAGAAGCGGTTATTGTCGCCACAGCGCGCACGCCGATTGCCAAAGCTTATCGCGGTGGTTTCAATAATCTGGCTGCGGCTGGTTTGTTTGAAGTGTTTTAAGAAAAGGACGGGGAATCGCAATGAAAGCATTGATTTGTAAAGAGCACGGACTTGCTGACAAGCTCGAACTGGTCGGCGATTGGCCAGAGCCGGAGTTGGGCGACAAAGAGGTTTTAATCAAGGTTAAGGCTGCCAGCTTGAACTTTCCCGATGTGCTGATGATTCAAGGTAAATACCAGATGCAGCCGGATTTACCCTTTGTCACCGGGGGCGAGTGCGCAGGCATTGTCGAGGCGGTGGGTTCCGCTGTGAAGCGCTATAAAGTCGGTGATGAGGTGATTTTTGCCGGTGGTGTCGGTGCATTTGCTGAAAAAGTCGCGGCCAATGAAAACCTCGTGGCACCAAAGCCCTCGGCACTGTCCTTTGAACAGGCCGCCGGGGTGAGTATCGCCTATTTTACCTCCTATCATGCGTTGAAACAGCGCGCCAACCTGGCTGCCGGTGAAACCCTGTTGGTACTTGGCGCTGCCGGTGGTGTAGGAACAACCGCGATTGAGCTGGGCAAGCAAATGGGCGCCCGCGTTATTGCCGCGGCAAGTTCCGAGGAAAAACTGGCGCTTTGTCGACAACTGGGCGCGGATGACACCATCAATTACAGCGAAGTGTCCTTGAAGGATGCAATCAAAGAGCTGACCGACGGCAAGGGCGTGGATGTGGTCTACGACCCCGTGGGGGGTGATTTTTCCGAAGCCGCCCTGCGCGGTATGGCCTGGAATGGGCGTTACCTGGTTATCGGTTTTGCCAGTGGCCCGATACCAAAAATCCCGCTCAATCTCACTCTGCTCAAAGGTTGCTCCATCGTCGGCGTATTCTGGGGGCGCTTTACCATGGAAGAGCCCGAGGAAAATCTCACCAACATCAAAGAGCTGTGGGCGCTGTTTGAAAGCGGGAAAATCGCCCCGGTGGTGAACGACTGTTTTGCCCTGGAGGACTACGAAAAAGCCTTTGACACAATGATCTCGCGCCGGGCGCGCGGCAAGGTGATTTTGACTATCTAACTCACTTTTCCCGGGGTTAAGGAGTGAAGAAAAGGCCGCCCCTATCTCCAAGGGGTAGCAAGGGCCGCATTTCCATTTCTTTCGCCCCATACTCTGCCGTGACGTTGGAGGCTTATTTCATCGCACTGTCATAAAACTGTGCTAATAATTGTGAACGACACACTCTTAAGGAATTGAGACAATGCTGACACTATACGGATTCGGTGAAGCACTTGGCATGGTTGATCCAAGCCCTTTCGTACTGAAGGTGCATGCCTACTGCACCTTGAATAATATCCCTTTTGAATTCAATGGCAGCTTAGACAATCTGCGCAA
>PDSN01000055.1 GCA_002748505.1 Gammaproteobacteria bacterium
CTGTCCAGACGCAGTGAACCCACATCCAGCAAAGCGCCGGGTGCCTCATTTCCACGCCTGGCGCTGGCGCGGCGCAGCAGAGCATGCAGGCGAGCACTGAGTTGAGCAAGACTGATATCTTTACTTAAATAATCATCAGCACCCAGGCGCAGACCGGAAATAATATCCCACTCGTCATCCCGGGCAGTGAGAAACACGATGGGAAGTAACGGCGAGGCCGCCCGCAATTGGCGACACAATTCAAAACCACCCTCACTATCATCGGCAAGCCCGACATCGATTAAAGCAAGGTCGGGTAACTGCGCCGCAAGCGCAGCGCTGGCGGTGCTCAATCTGTCATAAGTGGAAACACGAAACCCCTGTTTTTCCAGCGCTTCACGGTAATTAGCCGCAATTAGCGGATCATCTTCTACCAAGGCGATATGCGCGCTCACAACGCACCTGCCACAATTCGCCATAATTCATCACAAAACATCATCGCTCTGCCTGCTCCACGCCTTTTTGATTTGTTGCAATGGCGTCATATCGTAACAGGAGCATGCCATCATGTCAGAACCTCTTAACTCAAACCAACATTTCGATGCAGTTGTCGAACGCATTATTCATACCCTGTTTAAAGGGGCATGTGCCTTACTGGCGCTGTTGCTGGCAAGCCTTGCCCTACCGGTGCAAGCTAATCTCAGCCTTGGTACAGACTTCAATGACCTCGATGCAGGTCATATGCAGCTGCGTGCCAGAAACAGTGGCACCGTGACCAAAACACTTGCCCAGCGCAGTGAACTGAATCTCGACATCACCGCCAATATCGCCACAGTTACTTTGACCCAGCACTTTGTTCACTCGGGAAATGACTGGGTGGAAGGGGAATATGTGTTTCCATTGCCAGAAAACGCCATCATTAAAAACATGCAATTAAAGGTAGGCGAACGCATTATTAACGGGCGTATTCGCGAAAAAGCAGAAGCCAAAAAAATCTACCAGCAAGCCAAAGCCCAAGGCAAAAAAGCAGCGCTTGTGCAGCAGCACCGCCCCAATTTATTTCGTACCAAGGTCGCCAATATCGCCCCAGGGGAAACCATCGCAGTAACCTTGGTGTATCGACAACTCGCGGATTTTAACAATGGGCGTTTTTCGCTGCGCTTTCCTATGACCATCACGCCGCGCTACAACCCCATAAACACGATCAACCCAGTCGCGATGCCGCTACCGCAAAACGCTGGAGCCAATAAGCTGCTGAACCCCATCAGTATTCACGGCTCTTTGTTGCCAGGCTTTGTGCCAGAATCTATCAGCGGTGGTCAGCATACTCTGGCACTGTCACGAGAGGGTGAACGCTATCAATTTACCCTCGCCGCTGGTGAAGTGGAAATGGACAGGGACTTCGAACTTAGCTGGCTGGCAAAACCCAGCGAAAAACCGCTGGCCAGCGTAATTACCGAAACCGTGGGTGACGAGCACTACAGCTTGCTGATGCTGCTGCCACCTGCACAAAAAACCCAAACTGAACTCCCGCGTGAAGTGATATTTGTCATCGATGTATCAGGCTCAATGGCCGGTACATCCATACAGCAGGCGCGCGCGGCTCTGCTGCGTGGGCTGAGCAAAATGAGCCCCTCTGACCGTTTTAATATCATCAGCTTCAGCGACAGTACCGATAGCTTATTTTCGAGGCCGGCACCTGCCGATGCAGCGGCCATCGCACAGGCCGAAAAATTTGTGCGCAATTTAGAAGCCAACGGTGGCACGGAAATGGCTGGCGCGCTCACGCTTGCCTTATCGCAAACCCAGGCCCAGACACAAACAGAAGCAGAAGCCCTGAAACAGCTTATTTTTATCACCGATGGTGCAGTGGGTAACGAACAGGCTCTGTTTTCAATGATTGACCAGCACCTTGCTGAGCGTCGTCTATTTACCGTCGGTATTGGCTCGGCGCCCAACAGTTGGTTTATGCGTGAAGCGGCAGAACTTGGACGCGGGCAATTTGTATTTATCAGTGACCTGGAACAAGTCGCCACGCGTATGGAAAAACTGCTCACCGATATCGGCCGCCCTTTAAGTCGCGATGTACAGATTAACTGGCCACAGACGCACAGCGCCGTGCAATACCCCAACCCCATTCCCGACCTCTACGCCGGTGCACCCGTACTTGCGGTGATGCGTTCGAGTGAACCCTTAACGGAAGGCCAGCAAATAACCATGTCGGGGCGATTAGCGAGCGAAACCTGGCAACGTCAAGTTACGGTCAGCCAGGCAGGTACGGGCGCCGGCGTCGCAGATTTGTGGGTACGTGCACACATTGATGAATTACTCGATCAACGCTATCGCGGCGGCGATATGAACCGAATTCGCAGCGAAGTTACCGCACTGTCTTTGAACCACCAATTATTGAGCCCCTATACCGCCTTCGTGGCCGTGGAGGAAACCCCAAGTCGCCAGGCACAGGAAAAACTTGGCAAAGCCATTGTGCGCAACACCACACCCCACGGTCAAACCGCGTGGCCATCCACCGCAACCAGTGCAGAAGTGAAATTGTGGTTGGGAATGGCGGGGCTGCTGCTGGGTTTAATCAGCTTTGTGATGAGTCGTGAGGAAGAAAGCGATGTTCGTCAATAAGCGTTACTGGTCGCTGTTATTGATCAGCGTGGGCCTTGGTTTTTTGCTGGCGGGCAGTTGGATTCCTTTAAAGGCGGAGCTGGCGCAGTGGTTAATTCACCGCGCCTGGGAGCAGGGCGAACCCAGCAAACCCTGGCCCTGGGCAGATATAAAACCCATCGCCCATTTGCAGATTCCACGCCTGAATAAACAGTGGTATGTCATGTCCGACAGTTCTGGTGAAGCCCTGGCCTTTGGCCCGGGGCTACACGCCAGCGGTGCAAACAGTGAGACAAAAATCATCGCCGCGCACCGCGATACCCATTTTGC
>PDSN01000095.1 GCA_002748505.1 Gammaproteobacteria bacterium
AGGACTCTCACCTCCAAGTCACTTCCTCGTTCGCTTTCGCTCCCGAGTTATCAGCGCCGTAATGGCGCTTCGCGCCATGCCCGGCGCACCACAAAAAAAGGGCAGACCCGCAGAGCTGCCCTTTTGCTCAAGATGCTGACGTATTACCAGCTGTAACCTAAACGCAGACTATAAACCTCGTCCAGCGACTCGACGTCCGCTTCCACACTGCCGTCATACTTAAACAGGGCTTCTGCACCCAGTTCCAGGCCGCCCATCAAAGGGAAAGCGATACCGGTGCGAGTGGTAGTCAACAGATCTGACGCTTCTTCCAGGCTAACCACGCCGGTGTGATGGAAGTAAACACGCGATCCACCACCAAAGTATTCGCTGCTGATGTCCACAGTCCAGTTCGCCGCTGGATACTCTTTTTCGCCGCCGGAAATGTATTCGTCTTTTACGTAAACCAGACCAAACTCAGTGGCCAGGCTGAAATCCACCGTCTTGTACCACTGCACACCAAAATAGGGGCCGATATAGGTACGCAGATCGAGGTCAGTGAACTTGTCCGCCGACAGCGATGCGTTCACACCCAGGTAATAACGTGGATCTGCCAGGAAGTAATCATACTTAGCCACAGCCTGCCAGTTGTCCGCTGTTTTCTCGCCGTCGGCTTCGTCACGCTTGCCAGAGAGCGACAGAGTGATACGATCACGCAGGCTCACCCATGTGTTGTCCATTAAAAAATTGAATTTGTCGGACTCGGTATTACCGCGCTCCATTGCCAAAGCGAGGCTTGCCCGCCCGTTCCACTGGTAACCTTGGCCCAACTGCCAGGGCTTGGGGTTGATCACATCGATATCCGCAATTTGATAGCTCATTGCCATACCGGTGGTATCCTCAGCGACGATTTCACCGGCGGTCATGGAAATGGGTTGTTGTTTAGTGACACGGCCATCTTTTAACTTAACAACCACCGCCTCGCCAGTATTGACGCTGCTGATTTTATCGGCGGGAATACTGATAGCGCCCGCGAAATCTGTCTCAAGCACTACAACGCCACCATTTGAAGACTTTACCGCGCCCAAAACACGCGAGCCGTCTTTCAGTACCACTTCGTCAGCAGCGTAAGCAGCTGTGTTCATCAACGCCAACGCGGCGATGGACGCTGCCAATAAGGTGTTACCTGTTTTCATGCGAATCTCCTTTACTTTGGGGCGGCAAGCCCCTGCTTTACCAATATTTAATAGGGCGCGAATAGTACTGGCAAATCAGTATCGCCGCCAGCATAAACAACGCATTTTTCTAAGTTTCCGATGATTGTTTACAACTTTATTAAATATCGCCAACACGACAGTTGACGTAAAATAGATGACGCTAAATAACAGTGAGGTTTGCGATGAGCAACTATGATTATGACCTAATCGTCATTGGTGCAGGCTCCGGCGGTGTGCGCGCCGCCCGTATGAGCGCCGGTTTTGGCGCCAAAGTGGCGGTCATTGAAGATCGCTACATGGGCGGCACCTGTGTCAATGTTGGCTGTGTACCCAAAAAACTCTATGTCTACGCTTCAGAGTTTCGCCAGGATTTTGCAGCCGCACGCAACTTCGGCTGGGATAGCCACACCCCGAATTTTGACTGGCACACCCTGCGCGATAGCAAAAAAGACGAAATAAGCCGTTTAAATCGCGTTTACGACAATATGCTCGATGGCGCAGGTGTTGACATCATCGATGGGCGCGGCACCTTGGTGGATGCACACACTGTCGCAGTCAACGGCAAACACTACAGCGCCGGAAAAATCCTCCTCGCCACCGGCGGCTGGCCTTTTGTGCCAGACTTCCCAGGTAGCGAATGGGCGCTCACTTCCAATGAGATTTTCGATTTGGACACATTTCCAAAGCGCCTCGCAATTGTTGGCGGAGGCTATATCGCCTGCGAGTTTGCCGGTATTTTCAACGGTCTGGGTGCAAAGGTGACACAAGTCTACCGCG
The DNA here is from genome assembly GCA_002748505.1 of Gammaproteobacteria bacterium. Classification (GTDB taxonomy): domain Bacteria; phylum Pseudomonadota; class Gammaproteobacteria; order Pseudomonadales; family Halieaceae. The sequence continues at coordinate 1,974 of PDSN01000095.1, forward strand.
GCGAACTGTTTCTGCGCGGCTTCGACGAAGATGTGCGCAGGCACCTGGAAACCGAAATGCGCCGCGCGGGTGTTGATATTCGCCTGCAAAGCAATGTGGAGCGCATCGAACAACAGGCCGATAACAGCTTAGCCCTCAGCCTCAGCGATGGCAGCGCCCTGGAAGCCGATGCCGTGCTCTACGCCACTGGTCGCAAACCCAATATCAATGGACTGGGTCTTGACCACACCAACGTGACCTTAACCGAGAAGGGCACCATAGCCGTCAATGAATACTTCCAGACCAAGGAGCCCTCTATCTACGCAGTGGGTGATCTTATTGGCGGCATGGAACTCACCCCTGTCGCGCTCGCTGAGGGCATGGCTTTCGCGCGGCGTGAATTTGGCGATTGGGAAAAACCCGTCGCCTATGACTTCATCCCCACCGCTGTATTTACCCAACCTAATATAGGTACCGTGGGTTATACCGAACAGGAAGCGCGGGAGAAATTTGCTGAAATCACCGTTTTTAAAACCAGCTTCCGCCCGATGAAGCAATCCTTCAGCGGCAGCGAGGAGAAAACTTTGATGAAGCTGATCGTCAACAACGCCGACGACCGCGTTATCGGACTGCATATGGTCGGCCCCGACGCCGGTGAGATCGTCCAGGGGATGGCCATAGCCATGCGCGCTGGGGCGACCAAGGCCACCTTTGACAGTACCATCGGCATCCACCCCACCGCGGCCGAAGAGTTTGTCACCATGCGAGAACCCTGGCAGGGATAGTAGGCCGTACGATAACAATTTAATACATCACCAAAACACCGCTTGTGTTAGCCTTGGCAAACGGTGTTTTCTTTGTTTGAGGGATTGAGTCATGAAGCGTTTATCCATTGTAGCCATATCCATTGTCCTCACCGCCTGCGCGAGCGATCCCGTTATCACTGCCAACATCAGCCAGTCCGGTACTGAGTCCGGCCTTGCCGCAATGCAACACAGTGGTTTTGACAAGGCCTTTGTGCGCCCTGGCACAGAGCTTGCCGACTACGCCATCGCCACAGTTGATACACTGAATCTCAGCCACAGCAAAGTAACCCCTCCGCCAGGCGCTCGTGAACTCATGGTTGAACCCTGGTCCCTGACCGATAAGCGCAAAGCACAATTGCAAGCCCTGTGGAGCCGAGCAAACCCGCCGATGGCACTGTCAACGCCGGGCAAGAAACCCCTGCGGATACGCGCAAAGCTCACCCAAATCGCGCCCAGCTCCAATATTGAAGCACTGGAAAAAGCCGGTCAGGTCGTGCAAATCTATACCGAGAACTCGGGCAATTTAGGCATCGAGCTTGAACTGATCGACGCCCAAAGCGGTGAGCTTATCGCCGTGCTGCGCGATGACCGGGAAGCGGGCGTCTCCATGTGGCAGCAAACCAGCAGCATCCGCGTGCGCCAGGATTACCTGTGGCTGTTTAAGCAGTGGCGCCGCCATTTGGAAGATTTGCTCAAGTAAGCAAACCCTCAAACACCCGGTTTTCTGCCACCACAGGGAAAAGGGTTGCACGCGAAGAAAGGCGTCCAACCCTGGGGGGACTTACAACATAAGCCGCAGGCCCACCTCCACTGAGCGACCTGGCTCTGGGGCATAGTCACGCAGGAAAGAGGTCGACAAGCGGATATCCTCGTCGGTGATATTGTTGGCATTGGCAAACAGCACCCACTCACTGCCCGATAGCGAACTGCCACGGTATTCAATACCTGCATCCCAGCGGGTGTAGGCGGACGTCGCCTCTTCGTTGAGTCCGGGGCGATCTTGAGCAGCGGCTTTTAACACACGGCCAAAGACCAGCCAATCGCTGCTACTCCAGCTCAACCTGGCACCCACGCGCACCGGCGGCAGCCGCGGCACACTATAAGCACCGGCCAGACGCCCACGAATGGAGTCGGCATTTAACTCAAGCAATAGCTCCTTATCGCGCCACTGCGCAAGTGTCGCCAAACCTGTCCACTCGATACCATAGAACCTGGCATCTGCCTGCTGATAGGCCATCACCGGCACTTCGTGCACTGCTGCGCCGGTATTTCTCAAGTAGATATAATCTGAGAAGTCGTTGTAAAACAACGTCAGCTGGCTGCTCAGGCGCTCGCCGTCCCAGTTGATGGATACGTCGATGTTGTTTGACACTTCGGTGTCCAGCGACACATCGCCTACTTCGATAGTGCCGGTGGCAGCGTGCACAACGTAGTGCTCAGAAGCGCTGAGTGATGTATTGGAGTAAAGTTCCTCAGGCGCTGGCGCGCGCTCGGCGCGATGCAAAGCCAGACCCAATTGCCACTCAGGCGATAACTCATACAGCACTGATGTCGAAACACTAAACGCAGCAAAGCTTTTTTCTGCAAGGGAATCAGGATCGCGCTTCACATAGTCATAGCGCAGACCACCCTCCAATGAGAAGTTGTCAAAGTGGTAGTCCTGTACCACAAACAGGCCTGCGCTGCGGCTGTCGGTTTTGGGAATAAAAGCCTCTTCGCCCTCAGCACTGAACTGGCTGTTCGAAACCTGCAGACCGAAGGAGCCATGCCTGTTGTCACTGACTTCCCGCACCGCTTCAGTGCGGAACTCCCAGCTTTCATTGGCATAGCGCGTACCAATTTCACCGCCCTCTAACTCGACATGTCGGTAATCGGTGTAGCTCAGGAAACTGCGTACCACATCCAGACCGGGCAAAGGCTGGTGAACGTGGCTGACCATATCGTAACGGGTTTGTTCGAGATCGATGCGCACGGCGCCGTGCTCATGATCTTCCTCGTGCTCATCACCGTGTGCCCCATGACCGCCCTCGGGAATACCGTATTTGTTTTCCAGGCGATTTACCGCAAGCCCCACGAAACCGCTGTCGAAATGCCAGGCACCACCAATGGTGCCTGAGCGGGTGCGACCATCGCTGTTGGCCAAGACACCGTGACTGGCGTGCTCTTCATGGTCGTTCTGCTCATATTCACCATGGCCGTCATCCTCTTCACGATGCTCAAGCACTGCATTGCCGGAAATATCCATATCACCCCAGTTGCGCCACAGGCCGTCAACATGCCACACAAATCTGCCATCGCCCGCGTCAATGCGCGCCACCACAGTATGACCCGCGCTGGCAGTGTCGTGACGAGCCTCCACCGCCACCTCAGCGCCATCAAGTGTCGCAGTGGGCACACGGCCATCAATCACGTTAATGACACCACCAATCGCACCACCGCCATAGAGCAATGTGGCGGGCCCACGTAATACTTCAATACTGTCGGCCAGCAGCGGTTCAACGGATACCGCATGGTCAGCACTCAGATTTGAAGCATCGGCGCTGAGCGTACCGTTTTGCAACACGCTCACCCGCGCACCGGATTGACCGCGAATCACCGGCTGGCCAACACCCGGGCCAAAGCTAGCCTTGGCAAGACCGGGCTTATTCGCCAGTGTCTCACCGATACTGTTGGCGGCCTGCCTGCGCAATTCCTCACCGGCTAACACCGTCACTGGCAGCGCAGTTTCCGCCGCTTTTTTGTGCATAGGAACAGACACAAGCACATGCTCTATGGGGCCTGGTGCCTGATCGTTTGTCGCTGCAATTACAGAAGTGCTCGCGCAGGCCACCGCCCACGCCAAAAGATTTACTCGTTTCATCGTTTTTTCCTGACAATAAATATCCGCCCAAGTTTTACTCAGGCACGAACTAAAAAATACCTGTGTTAGAACTCAGGAAAAAACCGGGGGCGCGCGTACAGGAGGGGTACTGCGGTATTGCGGGTGCGCGGCCTCCACCGCGAGGCACTGTGCGCAATCCCATTGCACAAAAGCCGTAACAAGAACGGTGGCTGTATTGAGCGCAGCACCGCTATCGGCACTGCATAGCAAACAGGGCGAAGCACTGTCACCGTGGGTGTGGAACAACTCCGCCGTTTGCAGGGCGATCACGCTCAAAGCACACAGCAACACCAGTGCCAATGACAAACGCGGCAACCGTGATCTGCTGAGCATCTTTAAGCGCAACCAACCCATAGCGATTTATCCGGCGGCCAGGGCCTCAAGCATGGCTTTCATCTTTTCGTGGAGCTTGTCCATGGCTTTTTTCGGGCGCACCATAACCTTAAACTCTGAAATCAGACCGTCCTCGTTAAAGGTCATAATATCCACGCCATTGACCGTAATATCATCAATCGTACAGATAAATTCGAGTACCGCATGATTGTCCGATACCACCTCTTTGACATAGTGAAACCCGTCGCGCAGTACATGCGCCGCCGCGCTTAAATACATCACCGCAATATCACGCCCCTCCTGGGGAGTGTGAATAACGGGTGATAAAAACACGCAGTCCTCGCTGATTATTTCCGGCAGAACAGTGACATCACCCGTCGCCAGCATATCGTGCCACTTCTGTAAAGCTTTTTGTTTCACTTAGATTTCCAATTCGAGAATAAAAGAACAACGTCCAGGGAAGGACGTTCCAACGTGTTTTTGATTCTACCGCTTTTTTCCCGCGGCACAAGGTCTTCATCACACCCTGCGCACAGATTGAAACAATGCACAGCCACCGGATAACAACTTCTTTTCTGATTGCACGCACAGATCGAAGCATGCGCATATCGGGTATTTTACTATGGATTAGCAGCCTGTTGAAAAACCCTCAGTCGGCACAATACGGCGTTAAAAATGACCTCAAAATGCTCATTTACTACGTGTAAACTCCGCTTTTTCAGCTATTTTTGCCTTGTATTGCACTGGTCTGAGACTTTTTCAACAGGCTGTTAGTCAGCAGCACCCCGCATTTTATCATTTTTCTGGTGCCCGGCCCGGATATTTCATCAATACGGGGACTGTTCTACTACTATTTGTTCAGTATCAATCAGTCATGTCATTAATACCAACAGCCCGTTAGACCTGGGATCGCAGAAACTCACTGATTGCTGTGAGCGCTTCCGCTTCTACTAACATTGGCGCATGGCCACGATTTGCCATCTCGACAAACTGCAAGTCAGGCTTTCGCTCGCGCATTTTCTCAACGCAGGCAGGTTCGAGTAAATCCGACAGCGCTCCCCGAACAAGCAATGTGGGAATGGGCTTTAAGGCGTCAAATATCGGCCATAAATCCGGTGCCTCCGCGCCTGCGTCCTGATCGCGAAACGGCTGGCTGATGGCGGGGTCATAAGCCAACACCGGCGTGCCATTGTGAAGCCGGTAAATACCCTGAGTAAATGCCTGCCACTGCGCATCGCTGAAATCGGGAAAGGCATCCTGATTTATCAACTTGGCTTGTGCCACCGCTTCACCCCAGTTAGCCGCCGGCTTTAGCTGCCCAACATAGCCTTTAATACGCTCAAGCCCAACGGGCGATATATCCGGTCCTATGTCATTGATGACCACCGCAGCCAAGCGCTGAGCAAACAGAGCAGCCATCATCATCGCCATCAGGCCGCCCATGGACGTGCCCACCAGGATGACTTGCTCGACCTTTAAGTATTCCAACAGGGTCGCCATATCCTGCACGTACCGCGGGGGAGCATAGTTTTCCGGATTCGGGTCATAAGCAGAGCGCCCCCGACCGCGCTGATCTACGGCAACAACACGATAATGCCCGCGCATCTGTAGAGCAAAGCCATGAAAATCCGCAGAATTTCGCGTTAGACCGTGCATACACAGCATCAGCGGGGCATCGGATTCGACATTGGATGTGCAGGCGTAATCACGGGCGTACAGACGCAGGCCATCATCGCTTTCGTACCACAGATCACTATACTCAGTCATAACACAGCTCCCCGTATTGCTCGCGCAGTTCGCGCTTGAGTATCTTACCGTTGGGATTGCGCGGCAGCATTGCGACCAGTTTGACATCACACAAACGCTGCTGTTTACCCAAACGTCTATTTGCCCAGGCTAACAGGGCTTCGGTGTCCAGGGGCTCACCTGCGACTGCCACCACCAACGCCAACGGAGTTTCGCCCCAACGTGAGCTATTCACACCAATAACCGCCACATCGTCGACCTGCGGATGATCTTTAAGCACCGCCTCAATATCCTGCGGGTAAATATTTTGCCCACCGGACAAAATCATATCTTTTTTGCGATCGACGATAAATAAAAACCCCTCGTCGTCAATATAGCCGATGTCACCAGAGCGCAGCCATTGCTGCCCCCTGGGATCAATATACACTGCCGACTTATTGGCCGCATCGCGCTGAAAATATCCAGGCATGGTAATACGCCCCCGCGAGACAACCTCACCGGAACAGTTTGCGCCCAACACTTGATCGAACTCGTCAACAATGGCGATATCGGTGCCGATAAGGGGGCGCCCCACAGATGCCAGACGCCCTGACGCATCTTCGGGATCCAGGGTTGTAATAATGCCCTCGGTTAAGCCGTACAACTCGATAACTCCACAGGAGAAGTTATCAAACACGGCTTGTTTTACACTTTCGTGCAAGGGCGAACCGCAGCTCATCATCGCCTGCATACTCGATACATCGTGCGCCTGTTTCGCCATTTGCTCAACGACGCGCTGATATTGAATAGGTACCATCGCCGTGTGACTAATACACTCGGACTCGGTGGTGCGCAAAAATTCACTCGCGTCAAAGTGGCGATGAACCACCAAAGTACCGCCAGCCAGCAGCGTTGATAGCATCGCCACCCAGGAAATGTTGGAGTACAGGCCAATTGTCAACAGGGTGCGCGCAGCGCCGTGGTAGCGCAGCGCAATCGCCAGATCATACGCCCAATCCAGCCGCCCGCGGTGGCTGTGTACAATACCCTTGGGCAAACCAGTGGTACCAGAGCTGTAAATAATATTCAGCGGGTCGTCGTCGCTTAGAACAATCTCGGGCCGGGTCGCGGGCTGATTGTGACAAAGCGTGGCTATATTCAACCAGGTGTCTTCTGCCTCGGCGTCACTGATCAGCAGTTTTACCGTCGCAGGTAGTTTATTCTGCATCGCCAGAATACGCACGCGCTGATCGACGCTGGCAACAACCGCGACCGCGCCGGCATCTGCGATCATACCCAGCAAGGCTTCATCGCTGACCGACACATTGATAGGAACAGAAGCCGCACCTGCGGCCATGGTACCAAACAACACCTGCACCATGACTTCGCTGTTAGACATCAGCACCACAACACGCTCGCCTCGACCTACGCCCTTGTTCCTTAATGCGTGGGCGAACTGGTGGCTGGCACAGATAAAGTCTTGCCAACTCCAACGGACATCGTCGCAAATTACCGCTTCTTTATTGGCCGACCATTTGCCGTGCAGAGCAAGAATTTCAGGCAGCAAAGGTGCGGGCGCTTGAAAAAAGGCCATTGTTTAAACCCCAAAAAAAGCGGGCGCCAGCCCGCCCTCCACCGTTATAAACGATATTCCAAGGTTGCCGTCACCGTGCGCGGTGGAGCGTAGAAAACCGTCACGTTGTCTTCAAGCCCCAAAGCCGTCGGACAGCCGCCGGATGAACCAAAGCAATAGCCCGAGGTTTTAATCTCCTCATCCGTCAGGTTTTTGCCATGCAGCCCAACGCGCCAACGCTCGTCACCACTGACCCATACTGCGCTGGCATTGATCGTGTCGTAAGCTTTCTGGTCAAGCACCGGGTTTGGGGTTTCGAACTGCGCGGTATCGCCTTTGTACGCCCATGTCGTAGAAAGATTCAAATCTCCCCCGGCAAGGCCAAGGTGGTAGTTTAGACCCAGAGAAAACATTTCCTCTGGTGTATTTTGCACAACACGCGATGAGGCGACGTTGACGCCATCGAGCATCCATTCTTTGATATTGGCATCAAGTAAACTCAACGCCACGTTTGCAGTAAAGCCCTCAGTCAAGACAAATACGCCCTCAAGCTCAATACCAGATATCTCTGCCTTACCCGCGTTCGTTACCGTACCGACGAAACTGTCATTGGTGCCGTCGCCATCGCTGTCAACGCCTACAGAACCCGGCACCTGCATATCCTGGTAATCGCTGTAGAACACCGCGATGTTAGTAATGGCGCGACCGTCCCACCAGTGAGATTTTATACCAAGCTCAAATGAGTCCAGCGTTTCAGGATCAAAGCCCTCCTCGACCACCGGCGTGGAGAAATTCGCGCCGCGCGGATCAAAGCTACCCGCCTTAAAACCCTGGCTGTAGCCACCGTAAAGCGTGGTATCGTCGTTTAACTCATAACTGATATTGAGACGCGGTGAAAAATCCGTATAGGTGCGCTCTGCATCATAGTCGCTGGTGGCTCGCAGGAAGAATGCCGATGCATTGCCGAAAAACGGCGAGCCAATACCCAAATACGTACTTCTGTAAATATCTGCCGAGCGTTTGTCCCGAGTGTAGCGTCCACCCACAGATAAAGCCGTGCGCGCGTTAATGTTCCAGGTCACATCTGCGAACAAAGACAGGGCTTTGGTGTCGACTTTACCTCCGGTGTAAGCGGTCACACCGCCGGAGATTTGTCCGAGCACCACATCAAAATCATTAGCGGCACTGGCATCGAGGTAATACACACCCATTACTGCGTTAAGATTGTCCGCAATGTAAAGCAGCTGTAACTCCTGACTGAACTGCTCATTGTCATAAATGACTGGCGCATCGAAATCATTTACGGGCAAACTGTCAAAGTCTATCACCGATTCGGTGTAATCTTCGCGCCAGGCAGTCACAGAGCGCAGGGTAAGCTGATCATTTAGATGCCAATCCAGCGCGACGCTCGCGCCTTCGGACTCAACTTCATTGTTGCCGTCAATGCCCGCCGTGGCGGCGTTGATGCTGGCACCGGCGCGGGTATCGTGTACATCGCCAAGCACCGGCTCACCAGAAACCAGCCCCGGATACGGGCGGTACCCCGCCACGGCACTGGAGTCATCGCGGGTTTTATCGTAGGCCACGCGCAGCAAAATATCATCGTTTGGGGTGTATTCTCCGCTGATACGAAAACCCAATACGTCCTTGTCATACTGCTCTGCGCCGGTGTAGACGTTATCGCCGAAACCATCGCGATTTAGCGAAGCAATCGTCGCACCAAGCTTTACCTTATCACCCAGCGGAGTCGACCCTGTCAACACAAGGTCTCGCTGATTGTAAGTGCCCACCGCAACACGCGCGCGCACTTCTGGTTGCTCGCTGAGGCGACGTGTGACGTACTTGATCGCACCGCCAACAGCATTGCGCCCATACAGTGTTCCCTGGGGGCCGCGCAACACTTCGATACGCTCCACGTCATAAATATCAAGCAATGCCCCCTGTGGCCGCGCGAGATAAACATCATCTATATACAGCGCCACGCCCTGCTCGAAGCCCGCGAGCGGGTCCTGCTGACCGACGCCGCGAATGAACGCCGTTAGCGTGGTGTTGGTCGCCCGGGATGGCTCTAGGGTCATACTAGGCACAGTTTGAGCCAACTCAGATAAATCCATATAGCCCTGAATGTCGAGCTGTTCCGCCGACACCGCTGTCACCGCAATCGGTACGTCTTGCAGACTCTCCTCCCGACGCCGCGCAGTAACGACAACTTCCTCGACCTTCAGGCTGTGCTGACCTTCCTGCGCGATGACCGATGGCACAGCAACAACGCCACTTAAAGCAACTGCTGTGGCAATGATTTTTCGCGGAGTAGTGATGTTCATAGTGAAGCCCTCATTCAATTTATACTTGTACTTGTAACGTACAGCCAGCTAACTGCCGTTTTTATGACCTACGCCAACCACGGACTCAACATTTGTTGAAACTCAACGCCACCATATTCAACAGATGTTGAAATGTCAACTCCCACGACTTAGTTTTTATGCCCTTTACCTGAAACTCGCAAAACCCCAAGTGCCGCCAAGGTAAACGCGACTGAGCACAAAATGCCATAGCTGGCTGACACCGCCGGGTTTGTCACGGCGCCTGTCAGGTTGAACAGCAGATGCAAAACAAGCCCAATCAGCGTCGCCACCACCACCACCCAAAGCGGCAAATCACCTCGCCACAATACGCCAAACAACAGCGGCACCAGGGATGCAGCGGCCAGACCATATACGCCTTTTTGCGCAAACAAGCCAATCAATGCCGGCGGCTCCCAGGCAAGTAGCAGGGCAATCAAACCCACCGCCACCAACACCCAGCGCGAAACCTTGAGGCCATCGACCGAAGGTTTTAGTGGCTTCACAATATCCGTAGCCACCATTGCTGAAAGCGCCACTAAAATGCCATCAAGTGTACTCATGCCTGCGGCAAGCAAGGTCACAAAAATAAATACCAGCAGATAAGAGCCCCAGGTACTTTGCGAGAACTCATGCAACAGGTAGTCCCGCACCACTGTATCCTGGGCGGGAATATCCAGCCCCGCCAGACGCGCATAGAACCCTATCATCAACATCAGCGTAAACACCGTGCCAACCACCACGGTAGTACCAATAAATCGACCAATATCGCGCTCTGAGCGCAGGTACAGTACTTTGGTGAGAATATGCGGCTGTAGCATCAGCGCAAAAGTGACGATAAAACCACTGATAAACACAGAAAAAACACTGTAATAGAGATCGGAAGAAGGGTTAATCATCTTCGCGTAGTCCTCTCCGACACTGGCGATACTGGCAAAAAAGCCACCTTCCATATAGTGCCAGCCGTGCGCAAACAACAGTACGGTAACACCGAGCATCATCAGACCCTGCAGCGTATTGGTGTAGGCGTGGGCGTAGGTCCCCCCCATCAGCACGTAGGAAAACACAAATACCAGCACCGCAATCAAGGCCACTTTTTGCTCCACGGGAAACAAGCCGGTGACCAATAGGCTGCAGCCAACTAATATCAACACCACGAATGTGATAGACAGCAGATTAATGATGGCGAAAAACAAACTGAAGCCGCGATGGCCATAGCGGTGGTAAATCCACTGCGGGATGGTAACCGCGTTTTTCGCCTCGCCCAAGCGCAAAAAGCCACGTGTCAACACCAGAAATGCGCTGAGAATACCCAGCGCACCGGCCACCGCGTAATGCACATAAGCGGACAGTCCGTGCACATAGACAAAGCCAGGGTTAATCACAAAAGTAGCTGTTGAAGAGATAGACGCCGCTAAGGTAATACCCACGAGATAGGGGCTCATATCTTTATTGCCAATAGCAAAGCCTTCCGCGCTGTGGGTGCGGCGCATACCCACGTAGGACAACCAGTAAATCAACACGGCGTAAATCGCCACAAGCACTACCGCAAATACGAAAGGACTCATACCCTGCTCCTTATTTTTCCTTCGCCACATCGTATTCAACAAGCGTTGAATTTGCAACTGGTGTATGATGCGGTTTCATTTATGGTTTTACATCGTTTGATATGAGCAACATCAGCAAAAGTGAGCGCATTCTCGACGCCGCCGAGGAACTATTCGCCCTGCACGGTTACGATGGCGTCACCCTTAGAAAGATCGCGTCAAAAGCTGGCGTGGATGTCGCGTTAGCCAATTACCACTTCGGCAGGAAGCTCGATTTGTTTAATGCTGTGCTCGACCGACGCGCACCACACCTGAATCAAGTGCGTCTGGATGCTCTGCGCAGCTGTCAAGCGCAAGCCGCACCAGCCGCCCCCGACCTGGAACAGGTGCTGGCCGCTTTTTTACGCCCACTGGCACTGACCCAGGAATTGGAAACAGGCGATAGCGGATGGCGCCACTATCTCGCCTTGATCGCGTATATTAACAACTCTCCCTATTGGGGTCCCAGGGTGATGTCTCGCCTGTTTGACGGTCTTGTTGGTGAATTTATCGTCGCCTTACAAAACGCCCTGCCGGCGGCGAGCAGCGAATCAATTTACTGGTGCTATCAACATTTGTCTGGCGCACTGACCCTGACACTTGCGCAAACCGGTCGCATAGACAGGCTCTCTGGCGGTATTTGTAATTCCAGCGATTTTACCAGCGCCTACGACTCCATGATTCCGTTTATGGCCGCGGGGTTTCGCAAGCTGTGTCATAATTCCTGACAGATAGGGCAACAACTTAAACACTATGGACGTCATGCAAAACATTTTCAGCGCCGTATGGCCGCTTTTTATGGTGATCCTGATCGCCTGTTCGCTGATTTGGCTCAGCCACCGGCTGGCTCCTAAAGTTGATCAAGGAGAAGATACCGCGCTGAAATGGCAAGTCGTCGACCTTTTTATCGTACTGATCGCACTCGTATTTGCCGTCATTGCGCTGCCGCTGGACACAGACACCCAAGGACAGGTGCTCAGCTTGCTCGGCGTTGTACTTACAGGCGTTATCGGTCTGTCCTCCACCGCGTTTGTAGCCAACGGTATGGCGGGGTTGATGCTGCAAATCAGTCGCCCCTTTCGTCCGGGCGATTGGGTCACTGTCAACGATGAATTTGGCCGGGTGATTTCTGTCTCGTTGATGCAAACCCGAATCCAGACACAAACCCGCGACGTCACTACCCTGCCCAATCTGTATTTGATCAAAAACCCTGTCACGGTCGCACATCGCGACAGCACCGTCATTTCGACGGATATATCGCTTGGCTACGATGTACCCCATACCCAAGTGCAGGAGTTATTGGAAACCGCCGCCAGTGAAACCGGACTGGAGGAGCCTTTTGTGATGGTGCAGGATCTACTGGATCACGCGGTACTCTACCGCATCGGCGGTCTGCTTAAAGAAACGCACAAAATGCTGTCCAAGCGCTCACAGCTTCGCAAGTGTATTTTGGAGCAATTGCACGGTCACGGCGTTGAAATCGTCTCCCCCGGCTTTATTAATCAACGCCAGCTATCGCCCGAAGCGCAGGTCATACCCAAAGTGCCGGTCGTGCACGACACCTCGCAAAACCGACAGCAAAACACCTCAGAAGACACTCCGGAGGATTGGATTTTCGATGAAGCTGAAGAGGCTGCAAATCTTGAGGAACTCAAACAACGCCTGGAACAAGCGAAGCAACAACGCAAGGAAGACAGTAAAGCGCTGAAGGACACCGCAAATGAGCAGCAGCGCAGTGACCTGGAAGCCCGGTTAAAAAAACTCGATCGCGCAGTTAAATACCTGGAGGCGCGGATCGCGAAAAAGCAAGACAAACCATCTTAACCCGGATGTTTCACCAGTACGGCGACTGCTTTTATGTTTTTCATTTAATATCAATGAGTTATATTATGAATGACAACAAAAGCCAATGTACAAAATGTGCCTATTTCGAAAAAAATGACTTCGAATCTTACCCAAAATCATTCAAACCGTAGCTACTGCTACGCTTTTCATGATGTTTGAACAAGCTTCTTTGTCCTTTTTTCCGAAAACTCCATTTACTGATGAAATATCCGGGTTAAAACCTCCGTGGGAGTATTTTCCAATCCAGAAATGAGCCTGAAGAGAGGCTCCGTTAAGCCTTCATTCTCTGTCGCTCATGGAGTTGTTTAAACAGTTGGTGTCGTGCT
>PDSN01000056.1 GCA_002748505.1 Gammaproteobacteria bacterium
TCTAAGGGTTCGTTCAAAAATGAGTCGAGCTTAAGCTCCCCAAGACCAAGCGCCATCGCCTGGGAACCGTACAAAGCACCTAGCGCCACCGCTAGGGGCTTCAGGCGAGCGGATAAAGAGTGTTTGCGAACCATACCTAGCCTTCTTCTGTTGTGTTACGTTTCATCTGGGCATTGACCGGCGGCATACAGAAACAGACCAACCCAGTTGCAAACGGCGAATTATCGCCGTCAAGTGACTACTGTAAACAAAAACACCCCCCTAAAGGTAGGATTTTATTAACTTCTCTGCAATTTGTATGCTGTTGAGCGCCGCACCCTTGCGAACATTGTCCGCCACGACCCACAAATCCAAGCCCCGTGGGTGCGAAATGTCCTCGCGAATGCGCCCGACGTAAACCGGGTCACGACCCGAGCAATCCGTTACCGGCGTGGGATAACCGCCGTCTTTGCGCTCATCGATCAGCTCGACACCCTCTGCGTTTTCCAGCAAGGCGCGAGCCTGTTCCGCGCTGATGGCGTCCACCGTTTCGATATGCACCGCCTCGGCGTGACCGTAAAACACCGGGATGCGCACACAGGTGGGGTTTACCATGATGCTCTCATCGCCAAATATTTTGCGGGTCTCCCACACCATTTTCATTTCTTCGCGGGTATAGCCGTTATCCTGAAAGGTATCGATATGGGGCAACGCGTTAAAAGCTATCTGTTTGGGATAGACTTCAGCGGTAATCGCCTGACCATTCAGCAGGCGTGCGGTCTGACCCGCCAGTTCGTCAATCGCCTCCTTACCCGTGCCGGATACCGCCTGATAGGTCGCCACGTTAATGCGCTCAATGCCTACCGCATCGTATATGGGCTTTAGCGCCACCAGCATTTGGATGGTGGAACAGTTGGGGTTGGCAATAATGTTGCGGCTCACATAACCCGCTATCGCCTCGGGATTGACCTCGGGCACCACCAGGGGCACGTCCTTGTCCATACGAAAGTGGGAGGTATTGTCGATCACCACACAACCCGCCGCGCCCGCCTTGGGGGCATACTCTTCAGAAATACTGCCGCCTGCTGAGAACAAACCAATCTGCACCTTGGAGAAATCAAAGGTGGCCAGGTCTTCTACGGTAAGTGACTTGCCGTTAAATTGAATGGTTTTACCCGCGGAACGACTGCTGGCCAACGGGTAGAGATTGTTTACCGGGAAGTTCCGCTCTTCCAAAATGCTGATCATGGTTTCACCCACCGCTCCGGTGGCACCTACGACGGCAACATCGTACAGTTCTGACATTATCTGCTCCTCTATCTCAATCAATTAATGGTCTTGCGTTTATCTCAGGCGCGCCTCAAGCGCAGCCACAACCGCATCGCCCATGGTTTTGGTGCTTACCAATTCACAACCGTCACTAAAAATATCCGGGGTGCGCAAGCCGCTATCGAGCACGTCACTGACCGCTTGCTCTACCGCATTGGCGGCCTTTTGCTCGCCAAAGCTGTAGCGCAGCATCATCGCCACCGACAGAATCATTGCCAGCGGGTTCGCCTTTTGCTGCCCGGCAATATCCGGCGCGCTGCCGTGACAGGGCTCAAACATACCCTGCCCCGACTCATTCAAAGACGCCGATGGCAGCATGCCTATAGAACCGGTGAGCATGGCCGCGGCATCGGACAAAATATCACCAAACATATTGCCGGTGACCATCACGTCAAACTGCTTGGGCGCGCGAATTAACTGCATGGCGGCGTTATCCACATACATATGGCTAAGCTCCACATCGGGGTATTCTTTAGCGACCTCTTCCAGTACTTCGCGCCACAGCACGGTAGCTTCCAACACATTGGCTTTATCCACCGAGCACAGGCGTTTATCGCGTTTGCGGGCCAGATCAAATGCGACCCGCGCAATGCGTTTAATTTCCGACTCACTGTAAATATAGGTATTAAACCCCTCGCGCTCGCCCGCTGTGTTTTCGCGAATGCCCCGCGGCTGGCCAAAATAAATACCGCCGGTCAGCTCGCGTACAATAAGAATATCCAGCCCTGCCACCAACTCGGGTTTGAGGCTGGAAGCCTCGGCAAGCTGCGGGTACAACATCGCCGGACGCAGGTTGGCAAACAGCCCCAGCTCGGAGCGAATCCCCAGCAGCCCTCTTTCCGGGCGCAGGTCGCGCTCGATGGCATCCCATTTCGGCCCGCCAACTGCGCCCAGTAAAATGGCGTCTGCCGCGCGGGCTTGTGCCAAGGTTTCAGCGGGCAATGGCTCACCCGTAGCGTCAATCGCCGCGCCGCCCAGCAAGCCTTCGCACAGGTTGACATCGAGCTTAAAGTGTTTGTCCACACAATCCAGCACCCGCACCGCTTCTGGCATGACCTCCTGACCGATATGATCGCCAGGCAGAATTAAAATGTTTTTGCTCATGTGTCCTCCGTTGTTTGTTGCTGTCGCTGCTTGCAGTGGTGAAGACAGCCGCCTGGCGTGAGACAAGGGCGCTGTCTTTTTTTTCCGCAGAGCAGTCCAACAGCATTTACTTTGGCAAAATAAACGCGGCGATCGCCACGCTATACCCCGCTTTTACTACGACCTCGCCTTTGCGCTGCGCTCCGCCCGCAAACCGGCCTTCGCTTCCTCTCGCAACAAGCAGCGGCACACGATCAATGCACCGCCCCAAACAGCCATGGAAAGCGCTGCTGATGGCGCTGTTCAAATTCGCGAATCCGCGCCTGCGCCTGCAAGGTCAGGCCGATATCATCCAGACCGTTTAACAAACAGTGCTTGCGAAACTCATCCACCTCAAAGCTAAATGATGCACCGCTGGCTGCGGTGACGGTCTGATTTTCAAGATCGATCTGCAGGCGGTAACCTTCGCTGTGGTACATCGC
>PDSN01000101.1 GCA_002748505.1 Gammaproteobacteria bacterium
TCGGGCATGACGAGTTTAGTGTCGTAAAAAGCCCCAATGATGACCGGGAATATCGATATCTGGAGTTGCCCAACCGCTTGAAGGTGCTGTTGATATCAGATTCCACAAGTCCAAAAGCCGCAGCGGCGATGAATGTGGCCGTGGGCAGCGGTGACAACCCGCCAGGGCGCGAAGGTTTGGCACACTTTTTGGAGCATATGTTGTTTTTGGGTACCCAAAAATACCCTTCCGCTGACGATTATCAAACCTTTGTCAGCGAGCACGGTGGAAACCACAATGCATACACCAGTTTTGAAAATACCGTGTTTTTCTTCGATATCGATGCGCCTCACTTCGCCAAAGGCTTAGATCGCTTTGCCCAGTTCTTTATCGCGCCCACTTTTGATCCTGATTACATCGAGCGTGAGCGCAATGCGGTGGAATCCGAGTACCGCATGGGCATACAGAATGATGCTCGTCGGGGTTTAGATGTAATGCAGGCAGTGGGCAACCCCGAGCACCCTTTTAATCGCTTCTCCGTTGGCTCGCTTGCAACACTGGCGGACAGGCCGGGGCGAAGCATACGCGATGATTTAATCGCCTTTTACAAAGAGCACTACGGCGCAAATCGTATGTACTTGGTGGCGTATGGGCCTGAGAGTTTGGACGAATTGCAAGCACTGGTTATGCCGTTGTTCAGTCAGGTACCCGATACGGCCGCGCCGAGAGATACCATTGAGCAGCCCCTGTTTGTTCCATCGAGTTTGCCGATGCTGGTCAAAGTGCGTCCCTCCGCTACGCGCCGCTCTCTGGAAATCAATTTCCCCATTCGAGATTACCGTACTCAATACGGCAGCAAGCCCACGGATTATGTCGGGCATTTAATTGGCCATGAAGGGCAGGGCAGTTTGCTTTCGGCGCTGAAGCGAGAAGGTCTGGTGGAAAGCCTGGCGGCGGGCACCAGTTTGAGCTGGGGCGGTGGCGCCTTGTTTTCGGTGAGTATGACGCTAACCGAAGCGGGTGAAACACAATACGATCGCATTTTGCAGCTGTTTTTTGCTTATGCCAAGCTGTTGCGCGAGGCTGGGCCACAGCGCGCTGTGTTTGCCGAGCAGAAAAAGCTGGCAGAGACTAGCTTTCGATTCGAGGATAAAGGTGAGCCTGCTGAACGAGCGACCCAGTTAGCGGTGGCCATGCAGCATTTCACACCGCGAGATGTTTTACGTGGCATGTATGTATACCGCGATTTTCAGCCGGCGTTGATTGAGGAAATTACTCACGCATTGCGTCCTGATAATGTCGAGATTGTGTTCACTTCACCCAAGGTTAACAGCGATGTCGTCAGCTCCCATTACGGCGTGCCCTATGTGAAGTCTGTGCCCTCGGCAGAAGCGCTGGCTAAATGGCGTGCGCCGGTGGCAGTGGCGATGAGCTTGCCGCGTCGCAACCCGTTCGTGCCCGACGCAGTAGCGTTGATGCCACTTGCAGGTGGTCAGGGTGAACACTTGCATGAGCTTGAAAAAACACCTGGACACTCGCTCTGGTATCGTCAAAGCGAGACCTTTCGTATCCCCAAAGGGGCGGCGTATTTCAGTTTTCGTTCCCCCGTGTTGATGGAGGGCGTCCATCGTGTAGCCGCCGCAACTCTGTACGTCAATTTGCTGGATGATCTGGTGAATGAGTACGCCTATGAGGCCGCGCTGGCCGGGCTGGGCTTTAGCCTGTATAACAGTGCAAACAGCATTGGCCTGCGCTTGTCGGGTTATACGGACAAGCAGGCGGTTTTATTGGAGGCCTTGGTAAAGGATATTCGCAACGCAAGATTTTCGCCTGAACGCTTTGCGAATATTCGCGCCGATTTGATGCGGGCGCTCAGGAATAAATCTGCCCAGCCACCGGCGAGTCAGGTGATGAGTGATTTACGCCGGGCGCTGATTCCCGGCAGTTTTAGCGATGAGCAGGTGTTGGTGGCACTTGAACGCATAACACTGGCCGATATTTATCAATTTGCCGATGCTTTTTGGCACAGTGCGCAGGCCCGTACCATGGTGTACGGCAACTACACCAAGGCGCAGGCCAAAGCCATTGCAAGGCAAATAGAACCGTTGCTGCGCGGTGATCACCATGCACCTGTGCCAGCGCTTGAGGTGCTTAAAATGCCCGAGGGTTCGCATTTTATGTATCCGGTAAGTGTCGATCATCGCGATGCGGTTGTGGCCTGGTATCTGCAAGGCGATGGAGACAACTGGCATTCGCGCGCAGCCACCGCTTTGACTGCGCAAGTAATGCGGGCAGATTTTTTTCAGTCACTGCGCACTCAGCAGCAGTTGGGTTATATCGTCAGTGCGTTTTATTTCCCGGTGCGCGAAGTACCTGGTATTACGATGTTAGTGCAATCGCCCACAACCAGTGCACAAGGCCTGAGTGACGCTATGGGTGATTTTCTCGCACATTTGCCCATGCATGTTACCGAACCACAGTTTTTGCGCCACAAAGAGGCTTTGATTAACGATATTCTGCGGCCGGATAAAAACCTTTGGGAGCGAGCCGCGTTTTATTGGAGGGTGCTTGAGAGCGGTGGCAATACCTTTGAGCGCGAGAAAAAACTGGTCAGCTCCCTTGAGGAACTCGATTTTGCGGCATGGCAGGCCTATGTAAAACGGGTTTTTTTGAATAGCCCACGTTCCCTGCATGTAGTCGCGCCGGGTGTCCGGGGTCAGTTACCTGAGCATCAGGGCTTGCAAGTGGTTGACGTCGACACGCTGCGCGAGAAAACCCAGCGTTACCTACTGCCGGTGAACGGGGCTTAGTAAAGGCGCTGCGGA